>CALJUJ010000602.1 GCA_937975525.1 uncultured bacterium | reverse complement strand
TCGTGCTCGTCGCATACCTGCTGCGCGGACCGATCTTGCTCCGCGTCATGGAGCGCACCGCGGCAGCCAATCTGTCGACGAACCTCGTCGCCGAGTTGCCCGACGGCCTGCACGTGCTGCTCTGCGGCGCGGGCTCGCCGCTCCCGGACCCGAAGCGCTCGGGACCGTGCACGGCGGTGATCGCGGGCAAGCGCCTTTTCGTCGTGGACGCCGGCGGCGGATCCGCGCGGGTGATGGGCAACAACGTGTCCGTCCGGCTCCCGCAGGGCGAAATCGAGGGCATTCTCCTGACCCATCATCATTCGGACCACATCGACGGACTCGGCGAGGTCGTCATGCAGCGCTGGGCACAAGGCGGGCACAGCTCGCCCGTACCCGTGTACGGACCGGAGGGCGTCGAAGAGGTCGTCGACGGCATCAACCGGGCCTATCGGCTCTCGCAGGGATACCGTGTGGCGCACCACGGCGATTCCGTCGTTCCCGCTTCCGGCGCCGGCGCCGTGGCGCGACCTTTCGCGGAACCGGCGGATGGCGAAAGCCATGCCGTCCTCGACGACGGCGACTTGCGGGTCATCGCCTTCCGCGTCGACCATGAGCCCGTATCCCCCGCCGTTGGCTATCGATTCGACTACAAGGGTCGTTCGGTCGTCATCAGCGGCGACACGACGAAGTCGCCCAACCTCGAACGCTTCGCAAAGGATGCCGACGTGCTCGTCCACGAGGCCCTGGCGGCGCACATGGTGGAGCCGCTGACCGACGCCGCACGCGCAGCGGGTCGGGATCGGATCGCGAAGATCACGTTGGACATCCTCGACTACCACACCACGCCGGTCGAGGCTGCCGAGATCGCGCGCGACGCGGGCGTGCGCCACCTCGTCTACAACCACATCGTACCGCCTCTGCCGTTCGGGCCGATGGAGGAACTCTTCGTCGAGGGCGTCGACGAGGTCTACGACGGGCCGGTGACCGTCGGGCGCGATGGCACGCTCATCCGGCTCCCGTCGGGCAGTGAGTCCATCGAGATCGAGGAGCTGCTCTGGTGACCTTCGACCGCAAGAGCTCGTTCGACGTGTTTCGATGCGTCGCGCGTGGTGGACGCAGCGACCGAGCGAGGGTTTCCCCGCGATGAACGACTCGCCGTCCAGCCAGCCCATCTTGATCAGCGGCGCCGTGGGCTCGCCGTATACGCGCAAGATGCTCGCGATCCTGCGCTACCGGCGGCTTCCGCACCGCTTCCTGAACAGCCTGTCCGCGGAGGTCCGAGCGCTACCGCAGCCCCCCCTCCCGCTGCTGCCGTGCATCTACCTGTCCCAGCCTGACGTAAGCTACTTCGCGACGAGCGATTCGAGCGTCCAGCTGCGGACCCTGGAGGAGCTGTCCGCCGAGCGTTCCATCCTGCCTGCGGATCCGGCCATCGCCTTGCTCGACCGGCTGGTCGAGGACTACGCCGATGAATGGGTCACCAAGCTGATGTTCTACTACCGCTGGGGCATCGCGGAAAACGTCGAGAACGCCGCCGAGATGCTCGTGTACTGGAACATCGGCGCGTCGGAGGAACAGGCCGAAGCGTTCAAACGCACTTTCGTACCGCGTCAGGTCGGTCGCCTGTCCGGCATCGTCACCGGCTCGCTGGAGGCCTGCGGGCCGATCCTCGAAGCAAGCTACGAACGCCTGCTGCACGTCCTCGACGAACGTCTGCGTCGGAGGACGTTCCTGTGGGGCACCCGCCCCGGCGCGAGCGACTTCGCCCTGCAGGGGCAGCTCAGCCAACTCTTCCAGGTCGAGCCGACCTCGCAACGCAAGGCGCGCGAGATCTCCAGGCGCGTCGTCGCCTGGGTGGACACCCTGGACGATCTCTCCGGCTGGCAAGTCGAAGCGGGCGCAGGTTGGGTAGAACGCGCGGATCTCGTCGCCGACGACCGTGCCCTGTTCGCCGAGATCGGGCGGACGTACGCCCCCTTCCTGCTCGCCAACGCGCGCGCGCTCGACGCCGGAGACGAGCAGATGGAGTGCTCGATCGACGGGCAGCGCTACTGGCAGAAGTGTTTCCGCTACCAGGGCAAGTGCCTCGCGTGGCTGCGCGAGGCCCATACGGAGCTGAGCCCGACCGATCGTGCGTTCGTCGACGAGCAGCTAGGCGGGACCGGCTGTGAATCGATCTTCGCATGATCGGGCGACGAGGACGTTGGCACCGACGGTGGACTGGGGCGTGGACGCCCTGTCCATGTAGCTCCCTGGCGAGTACGACAGTCGAGCCGAGCACGGGCGATCACCCGGCAGGCCGGCGTGAGACGGGAGCCGACGAGACCAGGACGAGACGACTCGTGTGCCATCGGGGCGCCGGAGCGGTTGCACGAAAGGAACGCACCTACGCTGTGATCACGAATCTGCCCTGGCCCCCTGGGCCCAGGGCCGGCTGTGGCTCGTCGCCGCCGCGATCCGGCGGCGGGCTTCGCAGCAATCGCCGGCTTCCAAGACCATGCCACGCACCGTGACGTTCTGGGGCGCCCGCGCGTCCCCGTTCCAATTGAAGATGCAGGCGATCGCCGACGCCTGCCAGGTCGACTGGCGCCGCCTCCCCGCACAGGCCGGCCCGGTGGAAGCGTGGACGACCCTGCTGCGGCTTCGATGGGACATGCGGCTCGGCCGGGTACGTCGCTTCAGCGGCTTCACGGAGGGCCTCGACGAGTACCCCGCCGTGCCGTACTACCGCATCGACGGCGGCTCGTTTCACTACGACTCCAGCGACTTCGCCTTGCATCTCGCCAGCGTCGAACCGCGCGCGGCAGCGCTTCTCCCCGAGGACCCGGCAACGGCTTTCCTCGTTCGGCTGATCGACGAGGCGTTCGACGAGTGGGGGCTGTACCTGGTGCATCACAACCGCTGGGTGACCTCGGCGCACACCAACAGGATGGCCACGGACTTCGTGGCGGAGATCGGCAGCCTCGTCCCGCCGTTCCTGAACGAGACGCTGCGCCAGCGGGTCGCCGCACGGCAGACCCGCCGCTGCGCCTACCTGTTCAGCGTCGCGCCGGAGGGCTACGGCAACGATCTGCCTCGTTCCCTGAGGGCACCCGCGCGCGAGGGGTTTCCGCCGACGCACGAGCTGCTCGACACGAGTTGGCGCAAGTATCTGACGGCGATGGAGGGGCTGCTCGCGCAGCAGCCCTACCTGCTCGGCGACCGGTTCACCCTTGCCGACGCCAGCGCGTACGGACAGCTCGCGATGAATCTCCCCGACGGCCGGGCGGCGGACCTCCTCGAAGAGCTGGCGCCGCGCAC
>CALJUJ010000601.1 GCA_937975525.1 uncultured bacterium | reverse complement strand
CTGAGCGCTGCGGCGGAGAAGCGCTACCTCGCCTACGCGCTCAGCGTCATCACCGCCCGCGCGCTTCCCGACGTGCGCGACGGCCTCAAGCCGGTGCAGCGGCGCATCCTGTACGCGATGTTCCAGAACCTGCGCCTCACGGCCGGCACCAAGCCGCGCAAGTCGGCCGCGGTCGTCGGCGAAGTCCTCGGCAAGTACCACCCGCACGGCGACGTCGCCGCCTACGAGGCGATGGTGCGCCTCGCCCAACCCTTCGCGCTCCGCTACCCGCTGGTGCACGGCGAGGGCAACTTCGGCTCGCTCGACGGCGACAGCCCGGCAGCGATGCGCTACACCGAGGCGCGGCTGCAACCGATCGCCGAGGAAATGCTGCGCGACATCCGCAGCGGCACCGTCGAATTCGGCGACAACTACGACGCGACGCTGCGCGAACCGCTGGTGCTCCCCGCCGCCCTCCCACAGCTACTCGTCAACGGCAGCACCGGCATCGCCGTCGGCATGGCAACCAACCTGCCGCCGCACAATCTCAGCGAGGTCGTGAAGGCGTTGGTCGCGATGATCCGCAAGCCCGGCATCCGCGTCGCCGAGCTCTGTCGCCACATCAAGGGCCCCGACTTCCCCACCGGCGGCGAGATCCTCAACTCCGCGGCAGAGCTCCGCGCGATCTACGAAAGCGGGCACGGCGCGGTCCGCCTCCGCGGCCAGTACGAAGTCGACTCAGACAAGCGACGCACCCGCATCGTCATCCACTCGGTCCCCTACGCGACCGACAAGTCGAAGCTGATCGAAGACATCGCCAGCCACATCGTCTCCCGCAAGCTGCCCCAGGCCGTCGACGTTCGCGACGAGTCGACGGACGACGTGCGCGTCGTCGTCGAGCTCAAACAGGGGGCCGCGCCCGAGGCGGTGATGGCGTACCTCTTCAAGCACACCGGCCTGCAGGTGAATTTCAACGTCAACATGACGGCCTTGGTGCCCACCGAAACGCCCGGCGTCGGCCAGCCGGCGCGGCTCGACCTGCGCGAGCTGTGCCGCCACTTCCTCGACTTCCGGCTGCAGATCGTCACGCGCCGGCTCGAGCACGAGTTGCGGGAATTGCGCGAGCGCCTGCACATCCTCGCCGGCTTCCTGAAGCTCTTCGCCGACCTCGACCGTGCCATCCAGCTGATCCGCAGTGCGGCGTCACGCGCCGCCGCCGAGGCCGCGCTGATCGAGGAGTTCGACGTCGACGAGGTGCAGGCCAACGCCATCCTCGAAACGCGGCTGTACCAGCTGGCGCAACTCGAGATCCAGAAGATCCGCGACGAGCAGAAGGCGAAGAAGAAGCGCGCCGACGCCATCGAGAAGCTCCTCGGCGACGAAGCGGCGCGCTGGTCGATCGTCCGCGAGGAGCTCGAGCACCTCGCCGACAAGTACGGCGACGCGCGCCGCACCCAGCTCAACGCAGGGGCGGAGCTGGTCTACGACGCCGAAGCCTATGTCGTCCACGAGAGCACCACGGTCGTCGTCACCCGCGACGGATGGGTGAAGCGTCTCGGCGAGGTGAAGGACCCCACCGCGACCCGCGTGCGCGAAGGCGACGCCGCCACCTGGATCCTGCGCGGCAGCACCCGCGACGACGTCGCGTTCTTCTCGAACCTCGGCGTCTGCTACGTGATCAAGGCGACGGCCATCCCGGCGACGACGGGATACGGCGAGCCGATCCAATCGCAGCTCAACTTCAAGGACGGCGAACGCGTGATCGCGGCGATCCTGGTCGCTGCCGACGATCCGCCGCCGGAGCGCTGGCTCGTCGCCACCCGTCGCGGCATGGGTTTTTTCTGCCGACCCGACCTGACCGAGACGACCAAAAGCGGCCGCCGCATCGCCAAGCTGAAGGCCGAGGACCGGGTGATCGTCGCCCGCCCCGCCGCCGGCGACACGGTCACGGCCGCCACCCGTGAAGGCAAGGTCTTGTCGTTCGCCGACGACGAGCTCGGCGAGCTCTCGGGACCGGGCCAGGGCGTGATCCTCATGCGCGTCGATGCCCGCGACGAGCTGATCGGTGCGGTCTGCCACGAGCGCGATCGCACCCCCATCGCGGTCGATGCGGAAGGCGCCGAGCGGCGCTTCCACACGCCCGAGCTCGGCCATCGGGCGCAAACGGGCCGCAAGGTCCTGAAACGGTTCCAGGCCGTCGACCTAGTGCCGCGCCACGGCGCGGGAGCGGATGCGTGATGGCGACCCGGAAGTACACGGCGAAGGACATCACCGTCCTCGAAGGCCTCGAGCCGGTGCGCAAGCGCCCCGGCATGTACATCGGCGGCGTCGATTCGACCGGCCTTCACCATCTGCTCTGGGAGATTCTCGACAACTCCATCGACGAGGCGATGAACGGCCACTGTGACAAGATCACGGTGACCCTGCACGCATCGGGTGACGCGATTACGGTCAGCGACAACGGCCGCGGCATTCCCGTCGACGTCCACCCGAAGCACAAGCGCTCGGCGCTCGAGCTGATCCTCACCACCTTGCATGCGGGCGGCAAGTTCGAGAGCTCGAACTACTTTCATTCCGGCGGGCTCCACGGCGTCGGCGCTTCCGTGGTGACCGCCTTGTCGAGCGAGCTCGTCGCCCAGGTCAAGCGCGACGGCCAGCTCTGGGAGCAGACGTACGCGCGCGGCCGCGCGACCTCCAAGCTGAAGAAGGTGAAGCCCGCCCGCGGCACGGGAACGACGATCACCTTTCGTCCCGACGCCGAGATCTTCCCGAAAACGACGTTCAAGCCGGAAATCATTCGCGAACGCCTCGAGATCCGTTCGTTCCTGCACCGCGGGCTGACGCTGGTGTTCGAGAACGAGGCCGACGGGCAGACCGAGTCGTTCTGCCACGAGCGCGGCATCGCCGAGTACATCGAGCGACTGGTCGCCTCGGGCAAGGGCGGCCCCGTGGCCGAGCCGTTCTACGTCGAGCGCCGCGAAGGCCTGGTCGTCGAATGCGCGCTGGCGTGGACCGAGGCCACCGAAGAACGCTTCTCGTCCTACGTCAACGGCATCCCCACCCGCGGCGGCGGCACCCACGAAACGGGCGTGAAGGCGGGCGTCGGCAAGGCGGTGCGCAACTATCTCGGCGTGCACAACCTGACGCCGAAGGGGATGACCGTCGCTGCCGAGGACATCCGCGAAGGCATGGTCGTCGTCCTCAGCCTCTACATCGCCGAGCCACAGTTCCAGGGGCAGACGAAGGATCGCTTGAACAACCCGGAGGTCACGGCTCCGATCGACAATCTGCTGCGGACGAGCCTCGAGAACTACCTGCTCGGTCATCCGACGCAGGCAAAGGCGATCGCCAACCGCGTGATCCTGTCGGCGCGCGCGCGCTCCGCCTCGCGCGCCGCCGCGCAGAGCGTGAAGCGCAAGACGGCGGTGTCGCACCGCTTGAACCTGCCCGGCAAGCTCGCCGACTGCAGCTCCACGGATCCCGACGACAGCGAGCTGTTTCTCGTCGAGGGCGACTCCGCCGGCGGTTCGGCCAAGCAGGGGCGCGACCGCGAGTTCCAGGCGATCCTGCCGCTGCGCGGCAAGGTGCTGAACGCGGCCCAGGCGTCGACCAGCAAGATCCTCGCGAACAAGGAGCTCGGCGACATCGTGTCGGCCCTCGGCTGCGGCACTGGGAAGGGCTACGATTCGAGCAAGCTGCGCTACGGCAAGATCTGCCTGCTGATGGACGCCGACTCCGACGGCCATCACATCTGCACGCTGCTGCTCACCTTCTTCTACAGCCAGCTGCCGCAGTTGATTCGCGACGGCCACGTCTACATCGCCCAGCCGCCGCTCTTCAAAGTCGAGATCGGCAAAGAGGTGCGCTGGGCGCTCGACGATGCCGAACGCGACCGCATCCTCGCCGAAGCGAACGGCAAGAACGTCGTCGTCCAGCGCTTCAAGGGCCTCGGCGAGATGAATCCCAAGACCCTCAAGGAGACCACGTTGGACCCGCGCACGCGCAAGATGCTGCGCGTCGAAATCGCCGACGTCGGCGCCACCGAGGCAACGATCCAGAAGCTGATGGGGCGCGACGTCGAGCCGCGCTTTCGCTTCATCATGGAGCACGCACAGCAAGTCGACGACATCGACGTGTGACGCGCACCACGCACGCTGGCACCGGGAGACCGGCACCGATAAGGTCGTGGTCGAGAAGCCGGCACCGGCCGGGCACAGCGACAGGGAGGGGCGATGCCCGACTCGCAACCATCCATCACCGAGCGCGTGCGCGCGGCACTCGAGATCGATCTCTGGCGCACCGACGTGAGCGGCGCCACCGCCGCCCACCGCGCCGCCATCAACGTCTCTCGGGTCATCGCCCTGGTCGTCGACGGCTTCGGACGACACCACCTGACGACTCGCGCCGCCGCCTTGACCTTCACCACCGTCTTCGGGCTGGTGCCGACCCTCGCGGTCGCCTTCGCGATGTTCAACGCCTTCGGCGGCATCGACGATGCCAAGGAGATCCTCCTGCCGCGCATCGTCGACTACCTCGCGGTCGGCGTGCGGGATCAGGTCTCCGCCCGCATCGACGAGATGCTCGGCACGATCCACGGCGGCGCCATCGGTGCCGTCGGCAGCCTCTTCATGCTCGGGGCGGTGATCTCGCTGCTCAGCAGCATCGAGGACACGTTCAACGAGATCTGGGGTGCGAAGAAGATGCGCAGCCTGTTCCAGCGGGTGCCGATGTACGTCACCGTCGTCATGCTGACGCCGGTGATGCTGATCGGCGGGCTCTCCCTGCCCCGCATGGTGCGCAGCCTGGCTCCGGTGGACTGGGCGCTCAGCCATGCCGGCCCCCTCCAGCTACTGATCGCCCGCCTGCTGCCGTTGTTCCTCGTCTGCGTCGGCTTCGCGCTGCTCTACGCCTTCATGACGTCGGCGCGCGTACGCGTTCGCTCGGCCGCTCTCGGCGGACTGGTCGGCGGCTCGCTGTGGTCGGCGGCCGTCACCGGCTACGCGGCATACGCCGGACAGAGCGCCTTCTACAGCACCGTGTACGGCCCGCTGGCCGCGATTCCCGTCTTCCTGTTCTGGCTGTACGTGTCGTGGGTGATCGTGCTCGTCGGGGCGCAGGTCGCGTGCGCGAGCGAGAACGTCGCCACCTACCGGGATGCGGTCATGGCCTCCGACGTCGGCACGGCCCAACGCGAGTTGCTCGCGCTCGGCATCGCCGCCCACGTCGCCGCGCCGTTCACCCGCGGCGAGCCGCCGCCGAGTCGAGCCGACCTGCAGGCCGCGCTCGGAACGTCCGCGCGCCTCGTCAACGAGATCGTCGACGAGCTGATCGACAAGGGATTCCTACACGAGTCGGACGATCGCAGCACCGTCTATCCGGCCCGCGACCCGCGCGTCGTCACGGCCGCCGAGATCATCGCCGCGTTGCACGGCGAGGCGGGCATCGACGGCCCCGGCGGTGCCGGGCTCGGACCCGTGGCCGAGCTCCACGCACGCGCCGACGACGCCGCGGCGGCGGCGTGGAACGGGACGACCTGCGCCGACCTCGGCGCGGCGCTCAGCCCGAAGCTGCCAGCGCGCGTGGATTGATCGCCTGGCCGTGCGAGAACTCGACCAGGTTGCCGTCCGGATCGCGGACGATGCAGAAGTAGCCGACCACCGGACCGGCATCGTGGGCAGGCTCGACCAGGCAACCTGCGGCAGCCGCACGCTCGGCGACGGCATCGACCTCGGCGCGCGACGGTAGGTCGTAGCCGAAGTGCGCCATGTGCGGGGGATCGGCGGGGGTGCCCGGCGCAATGCCGATGGCGACGATGACGAACGGCGGATCGTCCGGTGTCTCGGCGAGCCAGACGACCCGCACCTGATCGTCGACGCGTTCGTGGACGACGTGCAAGCCGGCGAACTCGCGATAGAAGGCAACGGTGCTGCCCACGTCGGCCACGAACAGGGCGACGTGGGTCAGCCGTGC
>CALJUJ010000600.1 GCA_937975525.1 uncultured bacterium | reverse complement strand
GCCGCGTCCGGATACGCCGGATACGCCGGATACGCCGGATCGTCCGGATACGCCCGATCAGCCGGACCGGCCGGACACTGCGGATCGTCCGGACACTCCGGACCAGCCGGATCGTCCCGACACGCCGGATCAGCCGGACAACCCGGCGCTCGACATCAAGAAGCCACACAAGGACGTCACGAATCCGCCGAACCCCGGGCTTCGCTAACGGCTCACGCCTGCAGGCTTCGGCCCGCTAGGCGCTACCTCCCGAGCCCGTGCTCCTCAGAAAGGGCCGATCGTCACGAGACGATCGGCCCTTTTCTATTTGCAATCGCTTCCGTCTCGACCCGTCCCCATCCCCATCCCCCGCGAAAGGCTCGCTCGCCATGCACGACCGCTCCTCCGCGCCACGCCTCGTCCTCGTCATTGCCCTCCTCGCCCTTTCCGCCACAGCCGCGCCGACCAGCGCCCTCGAGCTCACGCTCGACGAGGTCGTCGATCGCGCCCTCGAGGTGTCGTACGACGTCGACGCTGCGAGGAAGCGCGAGGACATGACGCAAGCACGCGTCGACGCGAGCACCGCGCTGCTCGCCAGCAATCCGTTCGTCAGCTTCAGCTTCTGGGACACGACCGACACGCGAATCGTCAACGACGGACGCGAGGGCATCGGACCGAGCTACACGCTCTCCGTTTCTCAGACCTTCGAGATCGCCGGGCAACGCGGCAAGCGCATGGAGGTCGCCCGTCGCAATGCCGAGGTCGCCGCGGCCAACGTCGCCTCCGCACGCGACAGCCTGGTCATCCAAGTGCGCCGGGCGTTCTTCGAGACCCTGGAGGCGCACCAGCGGGTTCAGTTCGCCTACGAGCTTCTCCACTGGCGGCGCGAGCTGATCAAGGCCTATCGCCGGGCCTCGGCTGCAGATCGCAATGGTGCAGAAATGCGTGCGTCCCGGGCCGAAGGCGACTACGCGGCCGAGAAGCACTCGCTCTACCTCCAAGAGAGCCGCCTGCGTCGCCTGCTCGACGTCCCTGCCGGCGAGTCGCTGGTCCTCGTCGGGGACTTCGAGCCCCCTCAGGAGAACCTCCCAAGCGAAGAGCAGCTCGTCGCCTTCGCCCTCGAGCACCGCGCGGATCTCGCGGCGCATCGCGCAGCGGCCGCGAGTGACGAGGCGTACCTCTCCCTCAATCGCCGCAGCGCGATTCCCAACGTGACGCTTTCTGGGTTCGTCTCGCGTTCCGACGACGACGATGACGACGAGATCCAGTTCGGCGCCAGCATCAGCGTCCCGCTACCGGTCTTTCGTACCGACGGGCCGAACATTCGCGAGGCGCTCGCCGAGCGCCAACGCTCGCAGGCGGAGGCACGCGACGTGGAACGGACGGTGGAACGCGATGTTCGCGAGGCGCGGTACGCCGTCGTTGCCGCCGCCAGTGGATTGCAGCGCGTACGCCAGGAGATCCTTCCCCGGGCGCGGGAGACGCTCTCCCTGCGCGACGCGGCGTTCGACCGCGGCGAAGCGGGGATCTGGGAGCTCGTGAACGCGGAGATCGATGGGGAGCGCCTCAGCGAGTCGGAGCTGGGATCGTTCTTCGTGCTGCTGGTGGTGGCCGGCAACGAGACCACGCGCAACGCGAGCAGCGACGGCAGGAAGGCGCACAGCGCATTCACGCCAGCGCCGTCATCGAGCTCGAACGTGCCATCGGTGGCGAGATCAGCCGCGTAGCGCCTTCGGCACCTGCAAGCGAAGCCGCGAGCGACGCCTCCCAGCCTTGAGCGCAGGCGCCATCACCGCGCTGCGGGCGCTGGCTCTGGCACCGCGGTACTCGTGACGCACGTGTCCCGCGCCACGAACTGCGCCGACGGGAAAGGTGCTACCCGACGTCGCTCGTACGCCCGTACCCGTGCGGAGATGAGGATTGGAGTCGGCGAAGCGCGCACTGCCGTTGCCGTCGCCAGTGGCAAGGGCGCTGAGTCGAACCCGGGACCACCGGGCTGCGCACGCAGCCGACCGCTTGTGCACCCGAATCAGCAGGTGGCGCTTGGTAGCCGTTTGGGTCCGGGAGCGCCGTCGCGCCCCCGGTGAAGTCTCAACCGCGGCGGCGACGGACCAGGATCCCGAACGCAGCCAGCCCGGCGAGCCATATTGCCGTCACCCGCCGCTCCTGCGGCGTCGCGCTCGACGCTGGCACGACCGCGCAGCCGTCACCCTCGGCAATGGCCTGATCGACGACGATGCGGGGGCCTGGCGTGGGCGTGTACTCGACCACACGAACGGCGCTACCGGCAGCGAGCGGGAACGGCAGCCCCGCAGGGGCTTTCAAGTCGAGGACCGTGCTGCTGCGGCGTCGGGTGAAGTCGATCATCGTCCCGCCGACGTCGACGACACCCTGGACCGGGAACGTGGTCGGGTCGATGGCAACGGTGATCTTGTTGGCGCCGGCAGGCGCGTCGGTCGCCGTGGTCACGATCGTGCCGACGACCGGCGTGAAGGTCGCCGTCGGCGGGATCGGCGTACGCGTGTTCTCGGGCGGCCGGGTCGCGGTCGGCGGCACCACCGAGGTCGGCACCGTCGGAAAGGGTCGTTGCGTGTTGGTCGGGCCGGCCGTCGCTGCGGTGGTCGGCGTGGTCGGCGGTTGCGTCGCCCCGGGCGTCACCGGGGTACTCGTCGGTTGAGCCACGAACGAAGTGTCACAGTTGCCGCCGGGGCAATCGGCGTCGGTGACGCAGCCGAGACCGTCGGCAGCGCCGCCATCGCAGAAGAAGCCCGTCGAGTCGCAGGGTGCGCCATCGCACTGGCTGCTGTCGAGGCAGGGGAACCCCTGCAGATCGCCGCTCAGGCAGAGCTTGTGGGTGGCGTTGCAGCAGGCACCGCCGGAGCAGTTGAAATCGGTGTCGCAGCAAACGCCGTCGGCGAGACCGCCGGCGCAGGTGCCGAAGCAGGCGTCGGAGCTGCATACGGGGTCACCGACGCACTCCCCTCCCCCGGGACAGACGCAAATGTCTCCATCATTGCAGATGCCCTGAGCGATGATGCAAACACCGCCCGGGCAATCCGAAAATGCGGCGCAGGGCTGCCCGTCCCGACTCCCGGCCGAGCACAGGAAGTCTCCGGTGCCCTGGGCGAGCACCAGGCTCGGCGCCAACAGAAGAGCGATGAGCGCAATCGCACAAGATGCTGCCTTCTTCGAATAGTGCTTCACGCTCGCTCCGCCGGAGTCTTCGATTTCGTTTCCCGTTCCAGCGTCCATCGTCCGCCGATGAAGCGATCGCAACGGGCCGCCGAACGGCGCGTGCCACGCTTCGTTGTTTCCATCCGAGGCAACTTCCATCCACCGCTCCCGGTTTCCAACAGCCTCTGTGCTCATACGGCGCAGCGTCGCCGAAAGTCAACCGATTTCCAAGCTTTGCCCACCGCCGGCGCCAGCCACGATCGTCGCGACGCGAAGCCTCGGGTCCCGTTGACAACCGAGGTCGCGTGCGTCAGAGCACGGCCATGCGCCTCCGGAGTAGCCCATGAGCGAATACAGCGCTTGGTTCGAGTGCATCAACGGCTGCCCGAGCCGCTTCAGTCTCTACGAGATCATCTATCGCTGCCCCGAGTGCGGCGATCTCCTCGACGTACGCCACGATCTCGGGGCTTTGCGCCGGCGCTCCGCGGGCGCCTGGATGCGGCTCTTCGACGACCGCTACCGACGCAACACCTTCCCCTACGGATCGGGCGTCTGGGGCAAGAAGGAGTGGGTGCTGC
>CALJUJ010000599.1 GCA_937975525.1 uncultured bacterium | reverse complement strand
GATCGCTGCGGCCGCCGAAATACAGGGCGTCGCCGAGACGCGGCATCTCGCTCGCGATGCCGAGTGGCTGTACGTCGACGGGCCGGTCGAGCTCGAGGAGCGCGACGTCGCGGCCGCGATCGATCTGACGCACGCGGGCGGTGCGCTGCGCTCCGTCGTGGAGCTCGAGTCGGACGTCCGCCGCATCGCGCAGGCAGTGGGCTGCCGTGATCGCATGCCTGCCGTCGCCGACGATGACGCCGGCGCAAACCCCCGGCGCGAGCACGACGGTGGCTCGGTCGACGGCACCCTGGGCCGACTTCGACGTGACTGCCCCGTGCTGCGCCGAGGCGACGGGTGCTCGGTGCAGGCCGAACACAACGGTTGCGGCCACGACGAGCGTCGCTGCCGCACGGCTAGGGGTCATGACGATGAAGCCAGAGCGGCGCCGATCGGGCAGCTGACGCCCGTACCACCGAGCCCGCAGTAGCCGAAGGGGTTCTTGGCGAGGTACTGCTGGTGGTACTCCTCGGCGTAGTAGAAGGGCGGGGCGGCGACGATCTCGGTCGTGATCGGCCCGTAGCCCGCATCGGCGAGAGCCGCGGCATAGGCGGCCGCCGACCGCGATGCCGCCTCCCATTGCGCGGACGTTTCGTAGTAGATCCCGGATCGGTATTGCGTGCCGACGTCGTTCCCCTGGCGCATGCCCTGTGTGGGGTCGTGGCTCTCCCAGAACGTTTGCAGGAGCTCGTCGACCTCGACGACCTGGGGATCGTAGACCACGAGCACGGCCTCGTTGTGCCCGGTGCGCCCGCTGCACACTTCTTCGTACGTCGGGTTCGGCGTCGATCCGCCGCAATAGCCGACGGCGGTGGTGTAGACGCCGTGCTTGGTCCAGAAGCGCTTCTCGGCGCCCCAGAAGCAGCCGAGGCCGAAGACGATACGCTCCATGCCATCCGGAAACGGCGGCACCAGCGGGTGGCCGAGGACATGGTGCGATGCCGGTACCGGCATCGCGTCGGGACGCCCGGGAAGGGCCTCTTCCGGGCCGGGCATTCGCTGCTTGCGCTCGCTGAACCACATGACGATTCCTCCTCGGCGGCGGGGCTACATCCGCACCCTAGCCGATCGGCACGGCCGATGGCAGATCGTTCGGCGAGTCGACTAGCCCGCGAGTTTCTCCAGCTCGGCGTACAACGACTCGATCTCCTTCTGCAGGTTGGCGTACTGGCTGAAGAGCACCTGCGGCTGCTCGTGGCTCTGGTAGAAATCGGGGTCGTTGATCACCGCCGAGACCTCGCTCAGGCGGGCCTCTTTGGCTTCGATCTCGCTCTCGACGTCGCGCGCACGACGTTCGCGGCGCTCGCGCTCCCGCTCGCGGCGCCGCTCGGCCTCTCGTTCCTTGCGTGACTCGCGCTTGCTCGGCGCCGCCGCGGCGTGCGCCCCGTCGTCCGGTTGCTCGGCGGCCACCTCGCCGACCGGCGAAGGTTGCGCGGGCGGACCGCCATTCTGCGCCTTGGCGCGCAGGTAGTCCTCGTAGTTTCCGGGATAGCGGTGTGCGGTCGCATGGCCGACTTCGATCATCTCCGTCGGCACCCGATCGAGGATGTAGCGGTCGTGGGCGACGAGGATCAGGGTGCCCTCGAACCCGAGGAGCGCGTCGAGCAGGACCTCCTTGGCGTGGATGTCGAGGTGATTCGTCGGCTCGTCGAGCAGCAGGCAGTTCGCCGGATGGACGAGGAGTTTGGCCAACGCCAGGCGATTGCGCTCGCCGCCGCTGAGCACGGCGGTGCGCTTCTCGACCGCATCGCCGTTGAAGAGGAAGGCGCCGAGGATGCTGCGCACGCGAGGCATCAGCTCGGAAGGCGTCACGCTCGACATCTCGTCGAGGACCGTCTTGTTCGGATCGAGGACCTGCGTTTGGTCCTGGGCGAAGTAGCCGAGCTCGACCTTGTGGCCGACGACACGCTCGCCCCCGTCGAGGGGCAGGGTCCCGGCGAGCATCTTGATCAGCGTCGACTTGCCGGCCCCGTTCGGGCCGACCAGGGCGACCTTGCGCCCCCGCTCGATCGACAGATCGAGCGCGTCGTAGACGCGCAGATCGCCATAGCTCTTCGATGCCTTCTGAAGCTCCAGGACGACGCGGCCGCTGCGTGGCGGCTGGGGGAATCGAAAATGGATGTTGCGGTAGCCATCGGGAGGCTGCAGGCGCTCGATCTTCTCGAGCTGCTTGACTCGACTCTGCACCAGGGCCGCTTTGGAGGCCTGGTAGCGGAAGCGGCTGATGAACGCTTCGATACGCTCGATCTCTTCCTGTTGCCTTCGGTACGCCTCCGCCTGTTGCTCGATGCGCTCCTCGCGCTCGACGAGATAGCGGCTGTAGTTGGTCTTGTACTCGGTGAGCCCCGCCTGCGACACCTCGCAGATGCGGTCGACGACGACGTCGAGAAAGTAGCGGTCGTGCGCGACGAGGATGACGGTGTGCGGATAGTCGCGCAGGAACTCTTCGAGCCAGTTGCGTGCTTCGATGTCGAGGTGGTTGGTCGGCTCGTCGAGCAACAGCAGCTCGGGCTGGCGCAACAACAGCGTCGCCAGCGCGACTCGCATCTGCCAGCCCCCGGAAAACTCGCTGCAGTCGCGATCGAAGTCCTCCTGGCGGAAGCCGAGCCCCGCGAGGACACGCTGCGCTTGCGTCTCCATGTCGTAGGATCCGCGTGCGTCCCACTCGCCGCGGAGATCGGTGTAGCGCTCGAGGATCCCCTCGTAGCTCGGGTCGTCCGGAGGCACGGTCTCGAGCTGACGCTCGAGGTCGGCACAGGCGTCGGCGAGCTCGCGCACCTCGGAAAACGCAGTCAGCGCCTGATCGATGACGGAGCGGCCCTCGAGGCCGAAGACCTCCTGCGAGAGATACCCGACGCGGCATTCCTTCGGCACGCTGATCGTGCCCTCGTCGATCTCGAGCTCGCCGGCGATCATCCGCAGCAGCGTCGACTTGCCGGAACCGTTGGCGCCGACCAGGCCAACTCGCGCCTTTGCGGGCACGAACCAGCTCACGCGGTCGAACAGCACCTGCCCGCCGTAGCGCTTGGAAAGTTGAGCGATCGTCAGCACGGTCGCAAGGTGTAGCGGCGGCGCCGGGGACGAGCAACCTGCAGCCCGCGGGCGCAGCGCGGTCGGCCGCTATTCGAAAGGATTGATGATCGTAGGCGCGCCACCGTCGAGCACGGAGAGAAAGAACTCGGCCCTCTGGCGCTCCGACTCCTCGGCGCTCTGCGCACAGTAGTGCCCCTCGCGCGCGCTGCGGTCGGAGAGCACCGTGCAACCGGGCGTCGGCTCGATTCCGGCGATTCCGACCGGAACGTACTGGAAGAACGCGGCGGTCGTGTCCGCATCGATGTTCGCCCGCACCGGTCCGCGAACCGTTTCGAGGAACGGCACCGACCGCTGCACCGGCAGCAGGTGGGGGATCGGTCCGAGCGCCCAGGCCAGCGATTCGGTCGCGTGGTTCGGCACCAGGCTGTCGTCGAGGCCCTCCACCAGCAGGACGCTCGGCTTGCGGAACGTGCCGGCGACCTCGATCGGCTGGCGGTAGAGGAAGCGCGCGTGATTGTGCTGGTCCTGCACGTCGTAGATCGTCTGAAACAGCGACAGCCCAACCCAGATGTCGGCGGGTGTCATGTTGCGGAACACCTGTCCCAGCTGCACCAGAAAGGCTTCCGCCTGTTGATGAATCAACACCTCGGCGAGCCGGGCGCCGCCGACCATGACGGCCGCGGCAGAGATCTCCGGAGCGTACGGCAGCAGGCCTGGTGCATAGTTCGCCCCCTGACTGATGCCGACGTAGGTCAGCGGCGCGTCGACGTCGAGATCGGGCACCCCATCCGGTGCGCCGAGCGGCAGGACGTCGATCGAGCCGAGCGTCGACAGCATGCGGACGAAGGCGATCTGCTCGGCGTTCAACTGCACCCAGAAGTCGGGGAGCTTGCGGCTGCTGATCAGCGAAAAGAAGATCTCGGAGACCTGTTGGGTGATCGCCGCGACCGGGTCGTCGATGCCGACGCTCACCTCGCGGTTGAGGTTGTCCGTGAAGCCGATCACCGCAAAACCCGCCGCCCCCAGGTAGTCGCGCGCCTCGCCCGGAACCTCGCGCTCGGCGCTCCCGGGATTGCCGTGCTGGTACATCGTGATCGGCACCGGGCCATCTGCGGCCGCGGCGGGCAGGGCCAGGATGAACGGCACCTCGTTGGTACCCTGGCGCACCGGGAGCCCGTCGTCGTCGCGCACCAGGAAGAGCCCGTCGCGCCACTCCGGCGCCTGCCACGTTCCGGTGATCACCGCCGCAACGTCTGCGTTCGGCCCGGGGCGCACGCTCGTCAGATCGAGCGTGAAGCTCGGGGGCTCCGCTGCGAGCGTCGCTTCCTTGATGGCCAGGAGATCGCGCGGGATGTCGTCCGTCGTGCGTACCGTAGCCCGCACCGCGAGCGCCACGTCCGCCGCGAGCAGCGGCTCGTGGGTTGCCGCAGCGGCGATGGCCTCGGTGGCGAGAGCGCGCGCCCGGGTGACGATCTCGGCCTCGTCCGGCAGAGGCGGCCCCAACGCGGCCCGGAAGAACGTCGACGGCGCCAGGGGCCGGCCGGACAGAGAGCGCACGCGGTTGGTGACGACGAAGGCGTAGCGGCCGCCCGGCTCCAAGGGAATCGACGGAAACGCGAGGATCGAGTGCGAGCGCACGCCGATCACGCTGAGGTCGTCACGAATATCGGCGCGGAAGGGAATACGGCGACCGAACGTGGCGCTGCCTTCCGTCACGTCGAAGAGGCCTGCGGAAGCACCGGGTTCCAGCGCCGCGGCCGGCGTCTGCGGGAACGTCGTCGGGTCGACGGCCTCCGCGGTTTCGATGACGAAGTGGGCGATCGGGCTGAACCCGTCGAGCGAGCGGGTGCCCGTGGTGAGCACTCGAAAGATCCCCTGGACATCGCCCGGGGCAGACGGAATCGGGATCGCGACGCGCACACCGTTCGGCAAGCTCGGGTCGCTCACCAGAAACAGGTCGTCGGGAAACGGGTGCAGCGAGCGGCCGACGACTCGGTCGTACACGACCTCGGTTTCGCCCACGAGCGGGTCGGTCGTGAAGCCGAGAGCTTCCCCGCCGCCTGGCCCTTGCCAGAGCAGCAGGCACGACTGACCGGCCGGCAGCAGCCCGGCAGGTTCGAGGTGCAATCGTTCGGGCTCGACGAGGTCGCGGCCCAGCGGAATCGCGCCGGCGTCGCAACTGAGGCGGAAGTCGGGAAGGTTGCCGTCGTCGAGCGACGCAGCGAAGGTGAGGACGATCGCGCCGTTGCGAGCAACGCCGACGGCGCCGTCGGCAGGATCGGCAGCGACCAGCTCCGGTGCAGCCGTCTGGACCATGGGGCAGCCGACCAGGGCTGCCGCCACCGCGACAACGATCTCGTCGACCGTTACGCTACCATCGCGGTCGATGTCCGCGGCGGTGCAAGCCCCCGTCGCATCGCCGAGCGCGACGCCGATCGCGACGAGGATCTCGTCGACGGTGACGACGCGGTCGCCGTCGCAGTCGCCGCCACAGGTCGCCGGTTGCGCGCCCGCGGCGGCGGGCGTGACGAGGGCGAGGAGAAGGGCTAGAAAACCGAATCCGGCGCTGGCACGAACCATGCCGAGCGCATAGCACAGGGAGCGAGACCAGGAGAACGCTTGCCGCGCCCCGATTGGAAGAGCCGCCTTCTCGAAGTTCGCGAGGATGTCGACAAGGGACCGATGTGGAAGCGCGTGCTGCGCGTCGGCGCCGGGGTGGTGTTCCTCGTGCTCGGGATCCTCGGCTTCTTCCTCCCGGTGCTGCAGGGCATCCTGTTCACGTTCATCGGGCTGACGCTGCTCAGCCGCGAGAGTCGGCGGGTGCGGGCGTTGATGCACCGGCTGCGCGGCCGCGTGGAGATACCCGGCGACGTGCCCGCCGCTGCGGAGAAGGTCAAAGACGAGGAAGGGGGCCGAGCAGGTGTCGAAAGCGACGAAACAAGCGACGGAGAGCCTGGACGACGTCAAGCGCGTCCGTGAGGAACGCTACTTCGCCCGGGAAGAGGCGCGGCTGATCGAGCGCCTGCGGGCGCGGCGCGAAGCGGAGGAGCGGGCAGCACACGCGCCGCCGCTCGGATTGTGTCCGCGCTGCGGCACGGCGCTGCTGGTCGAGGAGCGCGACGGAGTGGCGATCGATTCGTGCGCGAGTTGTGGCGGCATCTGGCTCGACCGCGGCGAGCTCGAGACGATCGCCAAGCGCGAAGGGGGTGGCTGGATGCGTCGCCTGCTCGGCTGAGCGCCACGGGACGAAATGAAAAAGGGGGAGGAGCCGATGGCCCCTCCCCCTTCGTCACGTGGAGATCGCGACGCTACGGTGGCGCGAGATCAGTCGGACATCCGGCTCAGACGGTACAGAGTGAAGTAGTCGTCCTCGTAGTCGAGCTCGATGAACTGCGAGCTGTAGCGTCCGGCGAGACAGGCGCGATTCGTCTTGTCGTTGACGCCGACGACCATGTTTGGCGTCACGACCGAAAGATCGCCCTTGTCGTTGTTCGACCAGTGGTAGGCGCACATGGCGTTGTAGAAGTACTCGCCGGCGCGGTTGTGCACCAGCTTCCACCAGATGCGGTACATGTCCTTGTCCATGTACATGATGACCTTGCCGAAGTTGTAGTACGGATCTTCGGACTGCCCCTCGAGAATCCAGACGGGGCGCGGCACCATTTTCAGGTTTTCGACCACGAGCCACGGAGCGCCCTTGGCCCCGGGGGTCTCGTACGCGCCCTTGAAGTAGGGGATCTCCACTTCGGCGCGGTGGTCGTTGATCCACTTCTGTTTGAGTGGCTCGGGCGAGAGCACCGGCGCGAGGACCGTACCTTCGCCGGCCAGCTTCCAGCTGTAGTACTCGACCTTGCCGCCGTAGCAGTTGAGGTCGTCGGCGAAGATGTCGAGACCGGCGACCGGATCGGAGCGGGTCGCGGCGTTGACGCGGCGCACGCGGCGGGTCGACGGCACGAAGAACCAGGCCTTGTCCTGCGAGGTCCAGTCGTTGATGCGCTTGGTCAAGCCACCGACGCCGTCGATGTCTTGCGGCTCGAGCACGTTCGACATGGCGACGGATCGCAGGTTCTCGGGGTTGTCGATCGGTCCCGCCGAGCGTCCGAGGTACGAGTTCAGGTGCAGCCAGGTCTTGATGCGCTTGAACTCGCCGCTGCTGTCGATGCCGTTGAGGGTGAACGTGGCGCCCTGGCCGTTGCCCATCTGATTGGCCGCCTCGAAGTTCCAGGCCATCTTGCAGGCGGCCATCGGATCCTTCGGATCGATGTTCGGGAACGGGTATCCGAAGTAGAACTCCGGCATCTGGCCGGTCGACTTGTCACGCAGGCCGCAGGTCTCGGGATCGAGGTCGTACTTGCCCTCGTTGGCGGCGGACGCCGTCCAGAACTTGTCGGAGTAGAGCTGCTTGAACTTGTCGGGGTCGACCGGGACGACATCGTAGATGTACTCGCCGGCCTTGACGCGATTCAGGGCGACTTCGGGCAGCAGGTCCTGCGCGAGTTGCCAGTTGTTGGAATCGAGAGTCCAGGGTTTCTGATCATCTTGGGCGACGACGGGAGCGGCGCAGAGAAGCGCGGCCGCGATCGTCAGCGAAAGGATCCAGCGCGGCTGAAACGCGGGAGATCGCATCGAGATTTCCTCCTTAGCCTTCGGCATGCGTAATCGGCGAATTCTCATTCTACAGATTCGGCGACCGGTTTCTACACTACAGATCCTGCCGCGGCGGCAGCCCCAGGCGCGCCGCGAGCTCGGCATTGTAGTGCCGGGGATGGCGCTTGATGAAGAAGCTCGGGCGCAGCACCTTGACGAACGCCGGCACCACGACGAGGCCGCCGAAGGTGTTGAACAACATGAGGGCCGCGAGCAGAAAGCCCATTTCGGCCTGGAACTTGAGCTCGGAGAACCACCAGAACACGGTTCCTGCCATCATCGTGCTGGCGGTGAAAATGATGGCCTTACCCGTCGTTGCGGTCGCATAGTCGACCGCCGCGTCGAGGTCGCCGAGCTCGTCGTACGTGTCGACCATGCGACTGAAGTGGTAAATGCCGTAGTCGACGCCGACGCCGGCCCCGGCGGCGGCCACCGGCAGCGAGTTCACGTTCAAGTCGATGCTGAGCCAGACCATCAGCGCCTCGGCGGCCAGCTGTGAAAGGACGACCGGGATCATCAGGATGAGCGAGCAGAAGAACGTTCCGTACGTCAGGTACAGGCACCAGTAGACGATGCCGAAGATCATGCCGAGGCTGATCCAGTACGACCCTTCGACCTCTTCGTTGACTGCCGCGAGAATTCCGAACAGGCCGCCCGCATAGCGGAACCGTACCTCCTCCCCCTCGTACTCGGCGCCGAAGTCCCGGGCGCGGTCGATGGCGCTCATGATGACGTTGTGGGAGTAGTCGCGGAACAGCGTCGTGACCGAGCCGTAGCGCGCGCTCGAGTCCATGAATCGATCGAGGTCGCCCGCGGCAGCGGCGTTTTCGAAGAAGTAGAAGAGCTCGGCGATGTCGCGCGGGTTCACCGGCACGATGCCCCATTTCGGATCGCCGTCGCGGTAGAGGCTGGCGAGGACCTTGACGATCTCGAGCACGGTGATCGAGCCGCCGGCACCCTTGGCGCCCTCCATGTGGTCGGCCAGCTCCTCCATGACGTTGAGCGGTCCCGCTTCTTTGATGCCGTTCGGGCGCATCGTGTCGATGACGACGATCAGCTGTGAGGCGCCGAGGAACTTACTGTTCAGCTTGTCGTAGGCGACGTTGTAGGGGTGCTGCGGAAACAGCAGCGCCGCCCCTGGTGTCATGTCGCCGACCTTGAGAGTGAAACCCCAGATCGGCAGCAGCAGGTACATGGCGACGGTGAGGACGATCATCGCGTGCCGGCGCCAGCCCTCGCTGGCCTGGATCACGATGTTGGTGATCCACGGGTAGATGCGCTCGCAGTAGTTCAGCCAGTACCAGGCGAACACCAGCGACCAGGCGATGCCCGAGACGACGCCCGGGACGAGCCCGGCGAACGTGACCCCGAGGGCCGCCGCCGATACGACCGCGATGATGCCCGTCGCCGCACCGATGCTCATCGGCGGGGACGCGTTCTCGTGCGGAGCGTCGGGCGGCGGATCGATGTAGGCGAGAATGATCGGGTGCAGCGAGACGACGCTGATGAAGATCGAAACCACCCAGAACGAAGCGAAGATGGCGATCTTCTGGATGAGCGGGATCGGCGCCACGGCGACGATCAGAAGCCCGATGCCGTCGGTGACGATCGAGGCGATCGCCGGCGCGAACAGGTGGGAGTACGAGACGATGATCGCCTTATCCTTGTCGCGCAGCCGATGGTACTCCTCGTGGTAGCGATCCATCGACTGCACTGAATGGCTCAAGGCGCGAGCCGTCAGGAAGATGGGGATGACCAGGACCAGCGGGTCGAGGTTGAATCCCAATGCCGCGGCAATGCCCAGACCCCAGATACTCGACAGGATCCCAGAGAAGATCGGCACCCAGATGCCGGTCCAGGTTCGGAAGTAGGAGTACAACAGAAACGACAACGCGATGAGCGTCGCACCGAAGACGTAGTAGAGGTCGTTCGCGTACTGCAGGACCGAAGTATACAGCCACGGGAAGCCGGTGATGTAGATCTCGTGGCGGTCGTCCTGCTCCTGCTCGACGAGCGAGTTCATGCGCTCGCGCAAGTAGCGGAAATCGAGGGCTTCCTCCCAGAAGCCCGTATGCACGACGGCCGCCTTGTCGTCGTTGGACACGAATACGCCGCGGACGCCGCGGTTGCTATAGACCGCGAAGCGCACGCGGTCGGCGTCCGCCTGCGTCTGCGGCACCGTTGGGTAGAAGATCTCGCGGATCGAGATGGTCCCCCCGGTGGCGCTGAAGCTACGCACCTTGGGGTGGGCGATCGACAGGATCTGGGTCGGCACCACCCCCTTGGTCTCGACCATGTACTTGGTGATGCGGTCGAGCTTCTGCAGCGTCTCCGGGTTGTAGATGTCGCCATCCTTGACCTCGAGGATGACGCTCATGATGTTCGCGCTGCCGAACATCCGGCGGAACTCGTTGTAGAAGCGGATGTACTCGTGCTGCCGCGGATAGAAGTCGAAGAAATCCGTGTGCAGCTTGATGTTGGTCAGGTGGAACCCGAAGAACGCGGTCATCAGCGTCACCACGACGATCGTGGTGCGCTTGTAGGTCAGAAGGAAACGAAGGTAGGCCTCAATCCATCTCTGCGGGATCATGCGTGCTCTCCTGCCTCCCCTTCCTAGAGTTCGTCCTTGTTGGCCTTGAAGCCGGCACCGTCGAGCGTCAGCACCATACCCGTGCTGCCGACGACGAATCCCTTGCCGCTGGCGAGCAGACTGACCTCACGGAACCAGTACGAGCCCATTTGCGGCGGCACCTGCACGAGCTTCCACGTCACCCCGGCGTCGTCGCTCGTCAGAAGAAACCCGCTGTTGCCGACGGCCCACCCGCGGTTGCCGCGCACCTCGAGATCGTAGAGGGCGAGGGAGAACCCTGGCGGCGTCTGGATGCGCTCGCGCTTCCACGTCGCGCCGCCGTCCACGGTCGACAGGAGCACCGATTCCATGCCGACGGCCCAGCCCCGTTGGTCGTCGGCGAAGAAGATCCCGAACAACGTCGTATCGACACCGCTGCTCTGCGGCGCGAAGGTGCGGCCGCCGTCGTTCGACACGAGAATCACGCCGAACTCGCCGGCGATCGAAACGTGCTCGGCACTGCTCCATTGCACGCTGTAGAGGACGATGTCGCCCGGCTCGACGATGCCGAAGTACTCCTCCGGCAGCTGCGTCTCCGTCGGCACCGGCACACGCGTCCAGGTCGCCCCGGCGTCTTCCGTGCGCAGGATCGTCCCGTAGTCGCCCACGGCGATGCCGGTACGCGCGTCGGCGAACGCGATCGACAGCAGTTGTCGATCGACGCCCGAGTCCAGCATCGTCCAGGTCGCCCCCGCATCGCTGGTGCGGGCGATCTGACCCGCCTGCCCGGCGATGAAAGCATTGTCCGCGTCGACGCACGCGGCCGCGACGAACGGCCGCTTGACGCCGGCGCTCTGGACGTTCCACGTCGCCGTGGCGTCGTCGGTGCGAAAGATGCGGCCGAGGTCGCCCACCGCCCAGCCGACGCGATCGTCGACGAAGCAGGTTGCGTAAAGATTCTGGCGGACGGCATCGCTCGACACGGTTTCGCCGGCCCAGGAGGGGCCGGCGAAACACGCACACACGAGAGCAGCTGCCGCGAGGCTTCGGCCGAGCAACGGCCGTTCTGCGGATTCCCTGTCGTGCACTTTCACTCCATTCGTACGTCGTTTCGAGATCAGATCACGTACTCCAGGCGGAACTGGACGGTGTCGCGGTCGCGCACCAGGCTGACGCCGCTGCCGCCCTTGAGCCGGCCGGCGTTGAGGATGCTGTACTCGACGCCGAAACGGAACGGATCCTGGATGAACTGGATCGACGGCACGAACACCGTCGCGCCACCCCAGTCGTAGAAGAAGACGAAGCTCGGGACGATCGTGCCGCTGCGATAGCTCGTCGTGATCAACAGCGTGTGCAGGAACGTGTTCGTCGGCTGCTTGATCAGGCTCGGCTCGACTGCGCCCAGCGTCCGGAACGCGGCGCCGGGGATGAACGTGTCGAACTCGGTGACGGGCAAAACCTCACCGTTCGACACCTCGCGGCCCGGCACCGGCGTGCGGTCGATGGCGCCCAGCAGCCGCTGGTAGAAGAACTGCGTCGAGATGAAGAACGATTGGTGCGGGTTCAAGAAGCGGATGAACTGGTTCGTGTCCCACCCCACCGCGAGCTTGATCGAGTCGCCGAGCCGACGGCCGCCGGTGGTCCGGCACAGTGCCGGATCTACGCGCCGCGGGTTGGATCCGAGCACCTTCGCATCGCACGCCGCGTTCAGGATCGTCGGCGGGATCTCGCGGAACTCGCCGTCCGGATCCGGAACGAACCGAAACTCGTCGGGGCCGGCATCCGGCACCTCACGGTAGCGCCCGTAGTAGTGGTAGATGAACGGGTCGAGCTGCTGCTGGGTGAAGCGCGCCTCGTCGTGGAAGTAGGCGAACTCGCCGCGCAGGATCGAGTACAGATCCGGCATCGCGAAGGTCATCGTCGCGCCGGTGATCTGCGTCAGCGGCGCCCGCTGCACCGCCTGCACCGACCACCGCGGGTCGCCCTCGGCGGTCGGGAAGAACGTGTTCGCGTCGCGGATCGGGCTCGCCGGGCGCTTGTTGAAGAACCATGGCTTCACGGACGTCTGCACCGCCGGGATGTCCATGTACGTGTAGTAGTGGGCGAGGCTGAACGTGCCGTCGCCGATGTTGAACACGAAGCGGCCGCCACCGCGCATGTCGCTGAAGTTGCGTGCGGGGTTGTCCAGCACCGAGATCGTGTTCGTCCCCGGCACGCCCGTGTTCGGCAACGCCCACGGGCTGCCGGCCGGCGTCCCCGGCTCGTAGCCGATCTTGTCGTCGATGGCGCCGTAGAGCTCGAAGAATGTGTCGTACATCGGCCCGATCGAGCCGACCCGGTACGTCATGCGCAGCATGTCGAGCGGGACGCGGCGTTCGTCGAGCGGCACGAGAAAGCCGCCGAAGCTGGAGTCGATCGGGTTGATGTTGTCGATCAGGCGAAAGGCGTCGGTCTCACCCCAAGACAGAATCTGGCGGCCGAAGCGGATCCACAAATTCGAGCCGATGTCGGCCTCGATGTACGCCTGGAACAGGCGCTCGCGATGCACGCCGCCGTCGTTGCGCAGCTTGCTGCGCAGCTTGCGGATGTGGCGCGCGTTGGCATCGCCGATCGTGCCACGAAACGGATTCTGTGCGTCGATCAATGCCTGATTGGAAGGGTCCCAGCCGTAGCCCGAAGCCGGGTTGGCCGACAGGCAGCCGCGCACACTGTCGTCACCACACTCCACCCACTGCTCCGCGGTGCGAAACTCCGAAGGACCCCAGTCGTACAGTCCGTCGCCCTCGGCGCGGAACGTCACGCCATAACGCAGGTTGCGCACACGGAAGGGAAGCTGGTTCAGCAGCCCCAGCGGACCGAAGCCCTCTTTCTGCAAGCGCCGTAGGTCGTGCTTCCACTCGAGCTCGAGGAAGTAACGGTTCTGCCGCAGGTGACCGGCTGGGGAGTAGGGAAACGTTCGCGTCTTGCGCAAGATGTCCGGCTGACCGTCGCCACGGTCGCCGAGCTCGAAATCGTCATCCGTCGACTGTGTGCCGACGCGTGCGTTCACATAGGTTCGCAGACCGAGCGTGATCTCTCCGTCCTCGTCGACACTCGCGGCGTGACCGCGACTGCCGAGCATGGCAACGGACACGGCGACAAAGCATGTGAACCCCCAAACCCTCAGCCCTCTTCGCGCCATCGGGACCCTCCTCTCGCGTGCTTCTTCGCCCACTGGTACAGAACGGTCGTGCTGGATGATGTTGGGGTCCATACGCGAGCCCGAGTTCGATTGTCAAGCTTTCCAAAGTCGTCCTGCAGCCGTGTCACGATTGCTCAGAAACCACGTTCCGACGCTGCTTTGCGCGATCCTATCGGGCGCTTCGCCGAGCCCCGGGTCGCCCTTGTCGCCCACCCGCGCCACCGAGATCGTCGCCGTCGCCGCAAACGCCGTGCCCAACCTCAGGGGCACCAGGATCGAATCACTGCGCGCATTCCGCTGAACGCCTGGCCGCGATTGCGTCACCGTGCCGCTGCACGCCGCCGAGCGAGAGGCCGACCACCCCTGGGACCTCGACACCGCAGC
>CALJUJ010000598.1 GCA_937975525.1 uncultured bacterium | reverse complement strand
TCTTCCGATCTCTCTTCGCATCGGTGAGACGGGCGAGTACGCCGTCGATGGTGTCGGTCACGGCGGCTGCGAGAAACAGCACCAGCGCCGGGCCGTAGCGTTCGTAGCTGATCAGGATCAGAAAGACGGGCACCGCGACGATGCGCAGCAGCGTGAGAAAGTTCGGAAGCGTCAGCACGGTATGGATTCCGCCTCGCCGCCTACCGCGGCGAGCGCCTTGCGCACCTGGCCGGCCACCTTTGCCGGCACCAGTGCCGTGACTTCGACCACGCCGTCGTGGTCGTCGCGCTGGACGACCTTGCCATCGCGATACAAGCGCGCCAGCAGGTCGCCGCGTGCGACGGGGATCCGTGCGCGCAGCCGCTCCCGGCACGACTGGAGGCGTTCGTCGATGACGCCGACGAGTCGTTCGATCCCGTCGCCGCGTTGCGCCGAGATCGAGCAGCTCGACGCATCCAGCGGCAGCGGCGGAGCACCCGACGGCAGCGCATCGGCCTTGTTGAACACGACGACCCGCGGGGTGTCGGCAACGCCGAGCTCGTCGAGGACGCTCTCGACGACGGCCGCCTGCTCGTCCGCGTGCGGATCGCTCGCATCGATCACGTGCAGCAGCAGGTCGGCCGAGCGCACCTCTTCGAGCGTGCTCTTGAAGGCGTCGACGAAGCCGTGCGGAAGCTTGTGGATGAAGCCGACGGTATCGATCAGCAGCACCGGACCAGCGACCGGCAGCGCGAGCTTGCGCACCGTCGGATCGAGCGTAGCAAACAGCTTGTCCTCGACGAGCGTATCGGCGCTGGTGAGGCGGTTCATCAACGTCGACTTGCCGGCGTTGGTGTAGCCGACGAGGGCGACCGTGGGGTACGGAACCTCGGCGCGGCTCCGCCGATGCAGCCCTCGCGTTCGTGCGACCTCGCCGAGGCGGCGGCGCAGCACGGAGATCCGTTCGCGCACCCGCCGCCGGTCGACTTCGAGCTGCGTCTCACCCGGGCCACGGGTGCCGACGCCGCCGCCGAGGCGCGAGAGGTGCAGCCAGGCGCGGGTCAGCCGCGGCAGCATGTACTCCAATTGAGCGAGCTCGACCTGCAGCTTGCCCGCTTGACTCTTCGCGCGCTGGGCGAAGATGTCGAGGATGAGCTGGCTGCGGTCGATCACCTTGATGTCCAGTTCCTTGGCGAGGTTGCGTTGCTGGGCCGGGCTCAGCGGATCGTCGAAGACGGCGACGTGCACGCAGAGCGAACGCACCAGTTCGCGGACTTCGGCGACCTTGCCCGAGCCGATGAACGTCGCCGGGTGCACGCGCTTGATTTCCTGCAGCACCTTGGCCACCACCTCGAGCCCAGCGGTATCCGCCAGTCGCCCCAACTCGTCCACCGACTCCTGCGGGTCGAGGGTGCCGCTCCCGTCCCAGGCGGCCGCTACGAGCAGGGCGCGTTCGCGCTCGTCGCCGCGGCCGACGACCTGGGGTACGCCCTGGCGCGGTGGGCGCGCCGCATCGGCGGCGCGTGGCAAGCGACGCGAGGCTCTCACTGGAACGTCGTCACTCCGCTGCCGAAGAGGCTCTCGACGTCGGCGACCATTTGTTCGCTCGGGGCGATGTTCAAGTCGGCAGGCAAGGCGATCACGGTCTCGGTGCTGTCTTCCAATAGCAGATGCAGAAACGCGCTGCAGCCCCCGCTGTGTTGCGCCAGGGCGGCGCGCAGGGCCTCGAGCCGCTGGCGATCGATCCGCTTCGCCCGCAGGGCGATGTGCACCTGGCGAACGGACTTCTCGCGCGCTTCGGTGAGCGGCGTCACCTCGTCGGCGATGAGCTGGCAGCGATCGTCGCGGACGTCGACGCTGCCGGCGACGACCACCGGCGCGCCCACCTCGATCACGGGCTCGAACTTCGTGAACGTCTCGGGCCAGGCGATCACCTCGACGACGCCGACCCGGTCCTCGAGATTGAACGTCGCGTAGCGCTTTCCCTTCTTGTTGTTCTTGAGGCGAAGGGCGTGAATGACGCCGCCGACGCGCACCTTGTCCTGATGGTTGCGGTTCTTGACGTCGACGGTGGCGGCGTCGGTGAAGCGGCGCAGATCCTTTTCGTATTTGTCGAGCGGATGTCCGGTGATGAAGAAGCCGATCATCTCGCGCTCCGCCCGCAGCAGCTCGGAAGCGTCCCACTCGGGCAGCTGCGGCACCGCCGGCGGCTGCGCCCTCGTCTCCTTGATCGCTCCCGGAGCGAACAGGCCCATCTGGTTCTCGTCGACCGGCTTGCTGGCGACGCTCGCCCACTGGCACGTAGCCTCGAGGACTTCGCTCAGCGCGCGGCGTGGAATGCCGAGCGAGTCGAAAGCTCCGCACTTCACCAGGCAGTCGACGACCCGCTTGTTCGCCTGCTGCATGTCGACGCGGTCGCAGAACTCGGCGAGCGAGGCGAACGCGCCGCCTTCGGCGCGCGCCGCGGTGATGGCGTCGATCGCCTTGGAGCCGACGCCGCGCACGGCGCCGAGGCCGAAGCGGATCGCCCGCTTGCCGTCGTCACCGACGACCACCGTGAAGTCGAGGTTGCTCTCGTTGACGTCCGGAGGAAGGATCGGGATACCGACCTCGCGGCACTCGGCGATGTTCTTGTAGGTCTTGTCGCTGTCGCCCATTTCGAGCGACAGCAGG
This sequence comes from uncultured bacterium, assembly GCA_937975525.1. Classification (GTDB taxonomy): domain Bacteria; phylum Desulfobacterota; class Binatia; order HRBIN30; family HRBIN30; genus CALJUJ01. Next base: position 416 of record CALJUJ010000598.1, on the reverse strand, counting down.
CCGGCCATGAACTCCTCGCGGAAGTGCGCCTTCAGGTAGGCGGTCTGGTAGGTGACCAGGGCGTAGGCGGCCGAGTGCGACTTGTTGAAGCCGTAGGCCGCGAACTTGTCCATCAAATCGAAGATCTGCGTCGCCAGCTTTTCGGAGATGCCGTTGGCGCGTGCTCCCTGGAGGAATCGCCCCTTCTGCTTCTCCATCTCGTCGGCCTTCTTCTTGCCCATGGCGCGACGGAGAATGTCGGCCTCTCCGAGCGAGTAGCCGGCGAGGGCCTGCGCGATCTGCATGACCTGTTCCTGGTAGACGATGACGCCGTACGTCTCGCGCAAGAACGGCTCGAGCGCGGGGTGCGGGTAGGAGATCTCCTCCTTGCCGTGCTTGCGCTTGATGAACTGCTCGACCATGCCGCTCTCGAGCGG
>CALJUJ010000597.1 GCA_937975525.1 uncultured bacterium | reverse complement strand
CCGCATGTGGGTTGTTGCCGAGCCACAGGTTGACGCCGCCGCCGGTGGTCGACCAGACGAGCTCGCCACCACCGACCACGTTGCCGGCGCAGAGGGCGAGTGCGACCACCACGAAGGGCACGGCGAGACGGGTTGCTGCCGCGCCGCGCCCGCAGCGCCAGGCGTGCACCAGGACCAACGGCAACGCGAGGATGGCGTTGCTGCGAAGCAGGTAGGCGAAGGCCCACGCGGTGCCGGCCCAGCCCCAAGCCGGCGTCGAAGGAAGGGTGACCGCGGCGAGTGCGGCGGCGATCGCGAACACGAAGACCGTGGCCGGCAAGACCTCGGCCGTGAAATAGACGAATGGCGCATACGCGGCGGCGAGCAGGCCCGCCGTCAGGCCGCCCCAGCGGCCATGGACGCGAACGCCGATCGCGTAGACCAGCACGGCGGTCGCGGCACCGATCAGGCACTGCACGACGGCCACCGCGTGGGCGCCCGGACCGAACAGGGCGTAGACGAACGACAGGAAGTACGGGTAGGCCGGGCCCTGCTCGAAGGGCGGCCCGGGCGCGCTCCCGGCGAGGATCAGGCGCGCCCAGGCGTCGTAGCGTGCGGCGTTGACCTGCAGCACGTGGAAGGCCGGTTGGTCCCAGATCGATGCGACGTAGAGACCGCGAAACAGAAGCGCCACCAGACCGATGGCGGTGCCATCGACCCACATCGAGACAGGGCCCGGGAGGGCTCGTGCCGCAGATTGGCGCTTGGCGCTGCGACGCCGCGGCGACGACATGCGTTCAGTCGGCCGGCAGGGCGCGGTCGATGATGGCGGCGCAGTCGGAGCCGGCGGGTAACGTGCCGAAGGCGGACCCGGTGTCACGCCGCACGCGCGTCGCTACGAACGCAGCGGCGACGGCCGCGGGGCTGTGCCGCACGACCAGGGAGGCTTCGAGCAGAATCGCCATCTTCTCGACGAGGCGTCGGGCGCCGCTCTCGGCCGTGCGGAAGTCGCCCAGGCCGGCGGCGATGTCGTCGCGCAGGCCGGCCAAGGCAGGTTCCGCGGCGCACGCGTCGGCGACCTCGTCGAAGAAGACCGGCAACGACTCCGGCTGGCGGCCGATCGCGCGTAAGACGTCGAGACAGATGACGTTGCCCGAGCCCTCCCAGATCGAGTTCACCGGCGCCTCGCGATAGAGCCGGGGCAGGAACGCTTCCTCGACGTAGCCGGAGCCGCCGAGACATTCCATCGCTTCGGCGGCGAGCATCGGGTAGCGCTTGCAAACCCAGTACTTCATCACCGCGGTCGCCAAGCGCTGGAAGAGGCGATGCTGCTCGCCGTGCGCCCCTTCGTCGTAGGCGCGGGCCAGGCGCAGCATCGTCAGGGTCGCCGCTTCCGACTCGAGGCAGAGATCCGCGAGCACGTTCTGCATGAGCGGTTGGTCGATCAGGGTCTTGCCGAACGCCGCCCTGTGACGGGCGTGGTGCACGGCTTGCACGGTGGCCTGACGCATACCCGAAGCGGAGCCGATCACGCAGTCGAGCCGGGTGTGATTGACCATCTCGATGATGGTCGGCACGCCGCGGCCTTCGGCGCCGACCATCCAGCCCAGGGCGCCGTCGAGCTCGATCTCGCTCGAGGCGTTGGAGCGGTTGCCGAGCTTGTCCTTCAGCCGTTGGACGAAGATCCGGTTGCGCGTGCCATCCTCGAGCCAGCGCGGGACGAGAAAGCACGTCAGGCCCTGGTCGGTGTACGCCAACATCAAGAACGCGTCGCTCTGCGGCGCCGAGCAGAACCACTTGTGGCCGGTCAGTGCCCAGGTGCCGGTGGTGCTCTCCGCCGGTATGGCGCGCGTGCTGTTGGCGCGGACGTCGGAGCCGCCCTGTTTCTCGGTCATCGCCATGCCGCAAATCGCGCCGGCCTTCTGCGCTGCCGGAATCTGCCGCGGGTCGTAGTGTGACGACGTCAGCCGCGGTTCCCAGACCGCCGCCAACTCGGGCGAATGGCGCAGCGCCGGAACGCCGGCATAGGTCATCGAGATCGGGCAACCGTGTCCGGCTTCGGCCTGCGACATCAGGAAGAACATCGCCGCCCGCGCGACGTGCGCCCCGGCGCGCGGCTCGCGCCAGGGAAGCGCGTGGAGCTCGTTCTCGATCGACGTTCGCATCAGCTCGTGCCAGGCGGGGTGGAACTCGATCTCGTCCACGCGGTAGCCGTAGCGATCGTGGCTGCGGTGCACCGGTGTATGGGCATTCGCCTGCGCACCCCACGCGAAGGGGAGGTCGCCGACGATCGCGCCGAACTTCTGCAGCCGATCGGCCGCCCACGAAGCGCCCTCGCGCGCGGTCGACTCCTGCAACGCGGGATCGGTCGCGTACAGGTCGTAGGGCACCAGTGGCGGCGGCTGATTGCGGACTTCGTGGGTTCCGAGGGGGCTCTCGAGTTGGGACTGGGACATGCGCGCTCCTTGCACCGCGTAGTCTAGTGCGCGCCGCGCCCGAACGAAACGGCGTGGGCGCGGCGCCCGCCGATCAGCGGCCTTTCCACTCGGGCTTGCGCTTCTCGACGAACGAGCGCGGGCCTTCTTTGTGGTCCTCGGACTGCTCGGCGATCTCCAGATAGCCCGCGGCAATCTCTTCCGCCTGCGGGATCGGCAGCCCGAGCCCCTGGAGGATGCCCATCTTGGTCCCCCAGACGGCGAGCGGCGCGTTGCTGCAGACCATGTCGGCGAGCTCCCGTGCCCGGTCCATCAGTTGATCGTGGGCGACGACCTCGGTGACGAGACCCACCTCGTAGGCGCGTTGCGCCGACATCCGCTCGCGGCTGCCGAGAAGGGCCATGCGCAGTGCGACGGCCACCGGCACGCGCCGACACATGTTCACCATCTCGTGCGAGGAGACGTAGCCGATCGAGACGTGCGGGTCGACGAACGAAGCCTTCTCGGACGCGATCGGAATGTCGGCCTCGGTGACGAGATCGAGCGAGAAGCCCGCGGTGACGCCGTTGACGGCGGTGATCACCGGCTTGTGGACGCGTAGGCGTCGCGGCGTCGGCAGCTCGACGATCCCCTCGATCATCGCGAGCTTGCGCCAGGAGTCGGGACGGCGGAAGCCGTCGGTCGCCAGCGATTCGACGTCGGCGCCGCTCGAGAATGCGGAGCCGGCGCCGGTGAGAATCACGCACCAGATGTCGGGATCGGCCTTCACGCGCATCCAGCAGTCCCGCAGATCGTCCTTGAGCTGCTGGTTCATCGCGTTCTTCCGCTCCGGGCGGTTCAGCGTGATCGTGGCGACACGGTCGGCGACGTCGAAGAGGACGGTTTCGTATGCAGACATGACATCTCCCTCGGCAGTGGGCACGGCCGGTCGACGCTACGGCGCGACGCGACCGCGACGATGATGGGTGGCCGGGATCACGCGTCTGGTTCCCAGATCGGCAGGGTCACCCGTTCGGTCAAGTCCTCGAAGGCGACGCGGACCCGCATTCCGAAGGCCATCTGCTCTGGCGTACAGTTCTGCATGTAGCCGACGATGCGCGCGCCTTCGTCGAGCTGAATGACGACCATGATGTGCGGCAGGCGATCCTGGAACGCCGGCAGAAAGGGCTCGTGTCCGACCACGTACGTGTAGACTTCGCCGCGGCCCGCGACCTCGATCCACTCCAGACGCTCGCCGCCCTTCCAATAGAGCGGCTTCGGCGGCCAGTGCAGCGCGCCGGTGAGTCGGTCGCGCTGCTGCAGCAGCTGGTGCCGGCGGGCGCCTTCCCAAAAGGGACGCATGACCGGATCGTCGACGTCGGGAAGAGGGAACTCGGGATGGATCGCCATGCTCATTCCCCGCGCAGGACCACGGCACTGGTCGCGACCCCAGAGGCACCGGTCACCAGCGTCGCGTCGCATTCCGGAACCTGATTGTAGGAGGTGCCGCGAATCTGCCGCACCCCTTCGAGGATCAAGTTGAATCCGTGGACGTAGGCCTCGGAAAGCCCGCCGCCGGACGTCAGGACCGGCAACTCGCCGCCGAGCTCGATGCGGCCGCCCTCGGTGAACGGCCCGCCCTCGCCGCGCTTGCAGAAGCCGTAGTCCTCCAGGCCGGTGATCACCAGCGGCGTGAACGCATCGTAGATCTGCGCGCACTTCATGTCCTTGGGCTGCAGCTGCGAGCGTCGCCACAGCAGGTCGGCACAGAACACCGACGTCGTCACCATGTCCGGCGTGTTGTTGTAGTTGGCCAGGTGTACGGGATTCGGCCCCGAGGCCTGCGCCACCGAGTGGACGAGGGCCATCTTCTGGCGCAGGTCGCGGGCGCGCTCGACGCTCGTGACGACGCAGGCGAGGGCGCCGTCGGTCTCGAGACAGCAGTCGTACAGGTGGAGCGGGTAACCGATGACGCGGCCCGCCAGGTACGTCTCCATGTCGAGCGGCCGGCCGCGCATCATGGCGTACGGATTCGCGTGCGCGTGCTTGCGCGCGGCGATCGCGACGTTGCCGAAATGCTCGCGGGTCGTTCCGTACTCGTGCATGTGGCGGTGCGCCCACATGCCGATCACGTCGACTGGGCGGATGAGGCCCCAGGGCGTGTGCAGCGCCTTGTCGTCCCGGACGATCTCCTTCTCCTTGGCCCACGGGCGCGACGCCGCCGAGCCGCGATTGCGCGCGCGATGGCAGACGACGGTCGACGCCAGGCCGGTCGCGATGGCGGCAGCCGCTTGCATGATCGTCGCCGCGGCGGCGCCGCCGCCGTAAGAGATCTTCGACCACCACCGCAGTCCGTCGACGCCGAGTCGGCGCGCGATCGAAACCTCGTGGGTCGACTCCATCTCGAACATGCACATGCCGTCGACGTCCTCGGCCTCGAGCCCGGCGTCGTCGAGCGCCAGCTGGATCGCTTCGACGGCCGTGTCGGAGATCGGGCGACCGATGTCCTTGGCGAACGGCAGATGACCGATGCCGACGATCGCGACGCGGTCCTGAATTCGACGGAACAAGTCCGCATCGATCGTCGCGCTCATGTGTCCTCCGGGTCGTTGGTCGCCGCGACGCGTGCCGCCGCGAGCTGCCGCAGCTCGCCCTTGGCGATCTTGCCGGTTCCGGTGCGCGGAATGTCGCCGTCCGCGAGGAAGAGAACGTGCCGCGGAACCTTGTACGCCGCGAGCGACTCGCGACAGAAGGCGCGCAGCGTCGCCGCATCCGGGCCCGGCGTCGTCGCCGGGACGACGCAAGCGGCGATGTTCTCGCCGCGTACGGGATCG
>CALJUJ010000596.1 GCA_937975525.1 uncultured bacterium | reverse complement strand
ATGCTGGCGTTCAAGATGTGGTACACGGAGCCGACGCCGCCCGGCTTGATCGACGACTCCTGGTACTGGACCGAGAACCACCAGATCCTCTTTCACACGATCGAGTATCTCATGGGGCAGACGTACCCGAACGAGATCTTCGGAAGTGATGGCCGCACGGGAGCCGAGCATCGCGACGAAGGCGCCCGACTGGTGCGTCGCTGGCTCGACCTGCGCGCGCGCGTTGGTTTCAGCGAGTTCTACTCGAACGTCTACTACCAGAAGGACATCATTTCCCTGTTGACGCTCGTCGAGTACGCGGCCGACGAAGACATCCGCGTCCGCGCCGCGGGCATCCTCGACATCATGTGGTTCGACCTCGCGATGCACACGTTCCGGGGCGCGTTCGGGGTCCCGCACGGGCGGTCCGAGAAGAAGGACAAGATGGGCTCGCTCAACGACGACACGTGGGGCGGCGTCAAGCTGTTGTTCGACCGCTCCACCTACCCGTATCAGTCGTCGTCGCACCCCGACGCATTCCTGCTCGCGCGATCCGAGCGCTACCGCCTCCCCGCCGCCATCCTCCACGTCGCACGTCACGAGGAGACGTTCGCGGATCGCGAGCGGATGGGCTTTCCGATCAACGAGTTCGGCCCGTACCGGCCCGACCCGCCGGCGCCACTCGGGCTGGACTTCGACGACCCGGACCAGCTCACGCTCTGGTGGGGCATCGGCGGCTTGATCACCTGGCAGATCGTGCCGCAGACGATCGCGACGATGAACCAGTACAACCTGTGGGAGTCGGAGCTTTTCCTGCCGTTTGGCGGAATTCGCCCGCTCGCCGGCGATCCGTTCCTCGCGCAGCAAATCGCGATCAGCACCGCGCGCTTTCTGAACTTCGGCTTGCTCAAGGAGGTGAACACCTATTTCTACCGGACGGCCGACTACATGCTGTCGAGCGTGCAGGACTACCGCCCCGGATCACGGGGCTGGGAGCAACACACGTGGCAGGCGACGTTCGACGCGAATGCCATGGTGTTCACGAATCATCCGTCCATTCCACCGCGCCGCACGACCAACTGGCGCGACGATCCGGACGCAGGCTACTGGACCGGCGAAGCGTCGATGCCGCGCTCGGCTCAGCTCGAGAACGTAGCGATTCACATCTACGCACCCCAGTACTCGCCGCCGGCGGCGCCGTTCGACATCATCCGCTACGAGCCCTACACCCACGCCTACTTTCCGCAGGATCACTTCGACGAGGTCGTGCAGAGCGGCAACTGGACCTTCGGGCGCTACGCCGACGGCTTCGTCGCCCTGTACTCCCACCGACCGACGGAATGGGTGATCTACGACCCGACCGAGTTCGCGACCGACGGCATGGAGAAGCCGTTCGACCTGAAGGCACCGGGAGGGCCGAACAACGTCTGGATCGTCGAATGCGGCAGGGCCGCCGACTGGGAGTCGTTCGCGGGGTTTCGCGACGCCATCGCTGCGGCCATGGTGACCGTCACCCCGCTCGGCCCGATCGACCGCGGCAGCACCGGCTTCGACGTCGTCTACGAATCCCCGAGCCAGGGTGTGATCTCCTTCGGCTGGGATGGCGATCCGCTGGTCGTCGCAGGCCAGGAGATTCAGATCACCGGCTTTCCGCGCTTCGCGAACCCGTGGTCGCAGGTTCCGTTCGAGGAGAAGCGCTACACGATCACCTACGGTAGCGACGAGGTCGAGCTCGACTTCGATGCGCCGACGCGGATCGTCCGCGGCGATTGATCACCCGAGCCGAACGCTGCGCCGGCGTGCGGACTCACGGAGGAAGGTCCAAACCTCGCGCTCCGCATCTCGCGCCGCCGGCCCCTCGATCCCCTCGATCTCGGCATGGAGATCGATCAGGGCCCGCTCGAGATCGGCATTCGCCGCGTCGAGCGTCGAGATGAGCAGGTCGGCGTCCACACTGGCGGCGGCATCCTCGAGTCGCGCTCGCCGCGTGGGATCGGCGACGAGCCCGGCGTGCCTCCGCAGGATCTCGCGGATCGCGGCGTTCTCCCAGGTACGCACGTCGGCCGCACGTTCGTACTCGGTGGCGATGATCAGCGTCGCGATGGCGACGACCTGCACGCTGGACTGGCGGTAGCTCGATCGGACTTCCGGGGCGATCTCGCCGAGGAGCGTCGCGGCGAGCGTGCGCAGGGCGGAATCGACGCTCGGTCTCACGGACGCTCCTCGAGCAAGTGAACGAATCGCTCGGCGATGATCTCGGCGTGACGTGCCGTGCACAGCCAACCGCTGATCAACAGCACCGGGTCGTGATTGGTGCCCGAGGCGTACTCGCGGCTTCCCGAAATCCAGATCGCGCTACCCTTCACGTGCGCGAAGATCTCCCCCCAGCGTAGCGCGTCCTGGTCTACCGTCAGGCCGCTCGCGCCCTCCCAGGTGGCGATCCCACGGGTACGATCGAGCAGTTGCCCCGGGCGCTCCGGCGTCGTGCCGGCCCAGAGCGGATCGAGCGCCCACCCCAAGTCCTCGAGTGGATCACCGAGATGGCACATCTCCCAGTCGAGAATCGCCGTGACGCGGCCCTGTTCGTCGAAGAGGAAGTTGCCGGTACGGTAGTCGCCGTGGACGATCGCCAGACGTTCCGGAGGCGGCGGCGGATTGCGGCGCAACCAGCGTATCGCCGCACGCACGATCGGCTGCGGCACCAACTCGTCCGCGTCGATCACGTTCTCCCAGTGATCGAGCTCCCGCCGCCAAGCGTTCTCGCGGCCCGGGGCGTCGACCTGTGCAGCGATCGGCGTACCCGTCACCGTGGTCGAGGAGATCTTGCCGAGAATCCTCCAGAACTGCTCGCCAATCGCTTCGGCCTGACTTCCGTACGGTTCGCTCGCGAAGGGATTGGCGGCCTGTCCCGGCGCTTCGGTCATGACGAAGAAAGGGCGTTCGAGCCAGCGTTCGTCCTCCTCGAGGAACCAGAGCTCGGGCACCGGCACCTCGCTGTCTTGAAAGGTCGCGTACGCGGCGTACTCGACGGATCTTTCCGTCTCGATCAAGCTGCCCACAGGGTCGCGGCGCAGCACCAGGCCGCGCTCGTAGTCGAGTCCGTGCTCCTGCCAGCGGGCCGTGCAGCGGTAGGTTTCCCGTGAAGCGCCTCCGTGGATCCGCGTGAGACCGCTGATCTCGAGATCGCTCGCCTCCGGCATGCGGTGCGCGAGATAGCGTGCCAGGCGTTCTGAGATCGATTCCATGAAGGGCTCGTCTCAGCCCCGTGCGCGCGCATGGGCGAGCTTGCGTTCTTCGAGTGCCAGAGCGACTTCAGCGTGCTCCTTCTCGTTGAGGCGGAAGCGAGTCAACAGCAACACGTTGAGCACCATCGTGATGAACGGCAAGCCGACGAAGCCGATACTGATGGCGCGCTGGGCACTGATCGACTGGTCGACGTTGGGCGTGAATCCCGACCACTGCAGCAGCATGCCGACGAAGGCGAGATTGATGCCGAACGCGCTCTTCTGCAAGAAGTTCCAAGAGGCGAAGTAGACGCCTTCCTTGCGTTCCCCCGTGCTCAGCTCGTCGTAGTCGATCACGTCGGACTGCATCGACTGCGCAACCGCTCCGGCCGCGCCGTTCAGGAAGCCGATGAGAAACATCCCGCCGCACAAGATCAGAGCCATTCCCTGCTCGAGGAACAGGTAGCCGACGCAAATCGGCAGCTGCAGAAGCGTCGCGATCAACCAAGCGCCGCGCTTGCCGATGCGCCGCGATGCCGGCACCCAAAAGGGAACGCCCGCCGTGAGCCCGAGCAGCAGGGCTAGCTGGTAGTAGGCCGTGTACCCTGGGGTCTGGAGAATGTAGTCCGAGACGTAGGGAAGCAGGCTTGCAAACGAGGCGCCGCCGAGGTCGCTGAGGAAATGCACGCCGAGCAGCGGTCGGGCATGGGGGTTGCGCACGACGTCGATGAACGTGCCGATACCCCGCGCGCCGCCGCGATCGAAGCGATCCGGCTGCTCGCGCAAGCGGATCCCCGTATAGATCATGGTCACCGCAGTAAACACCGCTGCGATCGTCACCATCGATGTCGCGAATTCTCGTGGGTCGGAACTGCGCTCGAGACCGTAGATCACCCCGATCGCGAAGAACGCGCCGATGTAGCCGAGGAAAGCGCTGGTCGCGAAGACCCGCGTGCGGTCGTGATAGTCGGCGCCGAGCTCGGTACCGAGGGCGCGAAACGGGACGGTGTAGGCCGTGTACACCGTGAAGAACGCAAACGCCGCGACCGCCATCCAAACGACGAGCGTATCGTCGTCGAGAGAGCGCGGCGGGCTCCACAACGCGTAGAACGCGATGGCGATCGGAATCGAGGATCCCAGGATCCACGGGCGGCGGCGCCCGATCCGCGTTCGCGTGCGATCGCTCCAGTAGCCGGCGATCGGGTCGGAGATGGCATCCCAGACGCGTGACGCGCCGAGGATCGCACCGATAGCCGCCGGTGCGATCAGCAGCACGTCGGTCGAGAACTTCATGAAGTACAACAGCAGCATCCCGAACATGGCGCCGGTGCCGAGCGACGGCGCGCCGTAGGTCAAGATGACGGCACGCGACAACGAGGGTCGCTTGCGACTCGATTCGCCGTTCGGGGGTGGGCCATTGGACCCGCTGGGAGCAGCCAAGACTCGTCCTATTCCTCGGGGTCGGCCGCCGCGCGAGCGCGCGAGCGGTCTCGACGAAGCCCTGAGGTTGTCAATCGGAATCACGGGCGTGTCAACAAGCCTCCGCGCGCCGCGGGCTCGCCCGCGGCTCCCGCCCTCCGTGCCGCCCGCGCCCTTTGCGCTTTGCGCCGCTTGCCTCTACCTACGCCGGGTGGAGTTCGATGCCTACACGATCAGCCTGGAGAGCCACGCTCGCTGGGCTGCGATCGCCACGCAGCTCGAGGGTCGGGAGCGGCGGGTTTCCGGGGCCCGGCTCGGCTGCGTGCTCGCCGCCGGCGCCGTCTTCTGGATCGGCTACGATACGGGCTGGTGGTCGCCGGCGCTGGCGCTGGTGTTCGTCGTCGGCTTCGCGGCGCTCGTCGTCTACCACGACCGACTGATCCGGCGACGCAAGCGGGCGCAGCGAGCCGCCGCCTACCACGAAGGGTCGCTGGCACGCATCGAGGGTCGCTGGGCGGGATCGGGTGCGGAGGGGGATGACTACCGTGATCCGACCCATCCCTACGCGGAAGACCTCGATCTGTTCGGCCGCGGATCGGTCTTCGAGCTCCTGTCGCGCGCCCGGACGCGCTCGGGCGAGAGACAGCTCGCGGCGTGGCTGCTGGGTCCGTCGGCGAGCGACGCCCTCCGGGAGCGGCAGGAGGCGGTGCGCGAGCTCGCGGATCAGATCCAGCTGCGGGAGGACATGGCCGTCATCGGCGCGGATCTGCGTGTCGGCCCTGAGCCCGAAGCGTTGGCCTCGTGGGCGACCAGTCCGCCCGAGCTGGCCTCGACCAGCGGACGTTGGCTGGCCTTGGGACTCGTCATGGCAACGGCAGCGACCGCGTTGGGCTGGGCCCTGGGTTGGACGAGCCCCCTGCCGTTCGTCGTCGCGGTCGCCGCCGAGGCCCTCATGGCGTGGCTGCACCGCGGTGCCGTTCACAGGATTCTCGCCGCGGTGCATCGTCCGACACGGGACCTGCA
>CALJUJ010000595.1 GCA_937975525.1 uncultured bacterium | reverse complement strand
CGGCCGGCGGTCTTCATCTTCAATCACCAGAGCGGCATCGACATGCTCCTGCTGTGCAAGCTGTTGCGCCGCGACATGGTCGGCGTCGCCAAGGAGGAGCTGCGCGGCAATCCCGTGTGGGGCCCGGCTTTCGCCGTCGCCGGCACCGTCTTCATCGACCGTTTCCACCACCAGCGTGCGGTCGCCGCGCTGCAGCCCGCGGTCCAGGCGCTACGCGAAGGCAAGTCGATCGTCATCGCTCCGGAAGGAACGCGAAGCCCTACCCTGCGTCTCGCCCGTTTCAAGAAGGGGGCGTTCCACATCGCGATGACGGCCGGGGCGCCGATCGTGCCGATCGTGTTCCGCAACACGCACGACGCATTGCCAAAGCACGGCTGGTTCGTACGCCCGGCAACCATCGAGGTCGAGGTGCTGCCGCCCGTACCGACCGTCGATTGGCGCCCCGAAGATCTCGACGAGCACATCGCCGCGATCCGCGCCGACTACGAGCGCGTGCTCGCCGGCTGAGTCGACGGCGCCGGCGCGGGTCGCGTCTCGGCCTGATGCTCATGGGGGCAAGAGGGGGACGGTCCCCGTCGGTTCGTCAAAATCAAACTGAGGCACGACGCACGAGCGGTCAGTTGATCCATCCGGTGAGGGACGGTACGTTCGCCCGATGACGCACCGCGACGACTTCCTACGATTCAAGGGCACCTCGGGGTACATCGCCTCCCCGGCGCTCGTCGATGCCGTGAACTGCGCGATCGCGCTCGAGCGCCCGCTGCTCCTCAAGGGTGAGCCCGGCACCGGCAAGACCGTTCTCGCGCGCCACGTCGCCGACGGTCTCGGCATGCCGATGCTGTCCTGGCACATCAAGTCGACGACGAAGGCGGCCGACGGCCTCTACGTGTACGACACGGTACAACGCCTCAACGACAGCCGCTTCGGCTCGGGCGACGTCGCGGACATCCGCAAGTACATCAAGCTCGGCCCGCTGGGTCAGGCGTTCGCCGCCTCCGAGCGCCAGGTGCTGTTGATCGACGAGGTCGACAAGGCCGATCTCGAGTTCCCGAACGACCTGCTGCTCGAGCTCGACGAGATGCGCTTCCGCATCGACGAGACCAACGAGGAGATCGCAGCCTCCCACCGCCCCGTGGTGCTGATCACGTCGAACAACGAGAAGGAGCTGCCCGACGCGTTCCTGCGACGCTGCATCTTCTACTTCATCGACTTCCCCGAGCCCCCGTTGATGAAGCGGATCATCGACGTCCACCACCCGAACCTCGACGTCACCCTGCTCGACCAGGTGCTGCTCAAGTTCTACTGGCTCCGCGAGCAAAACGAGCTGCGCAAGAAGCCGTCGACGTCCGAGCTGATCGACTGGATCAGCGCGCTGCTGCGCGCCGGGGTCAGTATGGAGAAGTTGGAGAGCCACATCCCCTTCGTCGGCGCACTGCTGAAGAAGGAGCAGGACGTCGACGCGCTGTCGGAATACGACCGTCGCGGCGGGAGCTATCCGAAGAGCTGGGAGGACCTCGGCCCCCGCTACCAGCAGTGAGCGGCAGCCGCACCGAGCACGCGGACCCACCATCGGCTGACGAAGATGTTTCTCGATCTCTTCTACGGACTGCGCGAAGAAGGAGTGCCGCTGGGCATCCAGGAGTGGCAGAGCTTTCTCGCGGCGCTCGAGAAGGGTCTGCACGGATCCAGCTTGCTGCGCTTCTACCACCTCGGGCGCGCCTGTCTCATCAAGAGCGAGACTTACTTCGACGCCTACGACAAGGTGTTCGCGCGTGTCTTTCGCGGCGCCGAGGGTGCCTTCGGCGACGACGTCACCGACGAGGTGATGAAGTGGCTCGAAGACCCGAAGAACTTTCCGAACCTGTCGCCGGAGGAACTCGCCGAGCTCGAGCGCTTGAGCTCGGATGAGCTGATGCAGCGCTTTCTCGAGACGCTCGCCGAGCAGAACGAGCGGCACGACGGCGGCAACCGATGGGTCGGAACCGGCGGAAAGTCGCCGTTCGGGCACGGCGGCCAACACCCGACGGGCATTCGCGTCGGCGGCAAGAGCAAGAGCCGCTCGGCGATGAAGGTCGCCGAGGAACGGCATTTCAAGGACTACCGCACCGACGCCACGCTCGACCTGCGGCAGACGCGCGTGGCCCTGCGCCGGCTGCGCCAGCTCACGCGAACGGGTCTCGCGACCGAGCTCGACCTCGACGAGACGATCGACGAGACCTGCCGCAACGCAGGCGAGATCGACCTCGTCTTTCGCCCGCCGCGCCGCAACGACGTGCGCCTGCTCTTGCTCATGGACGTGGGCGGGACGATGGACCCGTACTACCAGCCCGTCAGCCAGCTGCTGACGGCCCTCCACGAAGAGCGCGGGCTACGGGACTTTCAGCCGTACTACTTCCACAACTGCATCTACGACCACGTCTATTCGACGGCACGGATGTACCGCAACGACGCCGTACCCACCGCGGACGTGCTGCGGCGTCTGGACCGGCGCTGGAAGGTGCTGTTCGTCGGCGATGCAGCGATGCACCCCGCCGAGCTGATGCAGCCGTACGGCAACATCGATCCGCGGCGCGGCATTCCGACGCCGGGAATCGACTGGCTGCATCGGATCGCCAACCACTTCGAACGTACGGTCTGGCTCAACCCCGAAAAGCAGGCCTACTGGGGAGCCGAAACCACGCGGGTCATCCGCAAGCTGTTCCCCATGTACCACCTGAGCACGGACGGCATCGGCGAGGCCGTGCGCGCGCTCGTAGCGGCGCGCAGCTGACGCACGGCGCGCGGCCAACGCCGCGCCGAGTCCCTCCACCGCGGCAGCCGTCTTCGCAATCGCAGCCATGCTCGCCTTGACGGCGTCGGAGGGCTGATGCACAAGCCGGTCATGCGACGGATCGGCATCGTGCTCGTCGTCGCGCTCGTGCTCGGCGCAGGCGCGTTTCTCTTCTTCGGCCCCGGCTTGGTCGACCGCCAGTTGAATCAGGTCGTCGACCGCGAGCCGCCGCCCCCGCTCGACCGCGAGGATCGCGGCTTCCACGACATGTTGTTCGTCGCGGACCTGCACGCCGATCCGCTGCTGTGGCAGCGCGACCTGCTCGTCGAGGCCGACCATGGCCATGTCGACGTCCCCCGCCTGATCGCCGGTGGTGTCGCGCTGCAGGTCTTCGGTGTGCCGACGCAAGTCCCGTCCAGCATCAACTACGACGAGAACGAGCTCGACCTCGACGTGGTGACCGCACTGGCGGTCGCGCAGGGATGGCCCATGGCCACCTGGCGCAGCCCCTTGCAGCGAGCTCTGCACCTCGCCGACGAGCTGCAGCGTACCGCGGACGCCTCGGGTGAACGATTCCGCATCATCCGCAGCAACCAAGACCTCGACCTCTTCGTCGCCGACCGCGCGGCGAGCCTCGATCGCGTCGCCGGGCTCCTCGCCATCGAGGGATTGCATGCCCTCGAAGGCGACCTCGACAACGTCGACGTTCTCTTTGCGGCAGGCTACCGCATGATGGGCTTGATGCACTTCTTCGACAATCGCCTCGGCGGCTCCGCGCACGGAATCAGCAAAGCGGGCCTGAGCGAGTTCGGGCGCCAGGTCGTCGAGCGGATGCAGGAACGGCGCATCGTCGTCGACCTCGCCCACGCCTCTCCGAAGATGATCGACGACATCCTGGCAATGGCGACCGCCCCCGTCGTCGTCTCGCACACGGGCGTCAAGGGAACCTGCGACCACATCCGCAACCTCAGCGACGAGCACATCCGCGGCGTCGCGGAGACCGGCGGGGTCGTCGGCATCGGCTATTGGGACGCTGCGATCTGCGACGTCGACGTCGACGGAATCGTGCGCGCCATCCGCTACACGGCCGACCTGGTCGGAGCCGATCACGTCGGCCTCGGCTCGGACTTCGATGGTGCGACGACGACTCCGTTCGATACGGCAGGTATCCCGTACATCACCCGCGCTCTCACCGATGCCGGCTTCCACGCGCGCGACGTGCGCAAGATCATGGGCGGCAACGTGCTCCGCGTGCTCGCGGCGACACTTCCGCCGAATGCTGGTTGACCCCTGCGAACCGCGTCGATAGCGTGCTGCCAATCGGCACGCCCGGCGATCAGGACTCGATGCAGCTCCCCTTCCCGCTGAACGCACGTTCGTTGCGTCCGACACCCGGATTCACCACGCGCAGACGCAGCCGCCTGCCTTGGCTCGCCTGCTTCGGAGTCGTGCTCGCTGCAACGCCCGCCGTGGCGGCGCCGCTGTCGCTATCCGAGATCGTTGCCCACGCCCTCGAACACGCCCCGGCCGCCGAGCTCGCGCGACTCGATGCGGAGCAGGCGACGCACGCGTCGTCAGTGGCGGACAGCGTCTTCTGGCCCCAGGCCGTCGTGACCAGCCAAGCGGGCTACTCGAACCGTCTCGACGAGCG
>CALJUJ010000594.1 GCA_937975525.1 uncultured bacterium | reverse complement strand
GCAAACCAACCGTTCTCCAAGGGCGAACCGGAGCTTCGCCTTCCTGCCGCAGAAAGGACTCGAATGAACCAGAAGCTGATCGCCCCGCTCGACGAGCACAACCGTGAGCTGCTCGCCAACGTCCATCCCGATCCCTACGAGAACCCGACGCCCGAAGGCCGCTACAACCTCGTCGTCCTCGGCGCGGGGACCGCCGGCCTCATCACCGCCGCCGCCGCCGCCGGCCTCGGCGCCAAGGTCGCCCTCGTCGAGCGGCACCTGATGGGCGGCGACTGCCTCAACGTCGGCTGCGTCCCTTCGAAAGGCCTGATCCGCGCCTCGCGCGCGCTCCACGAGGTCCACAACGCCGGCACCTTCGGCATCGACCTCGCCGGCGAGCCGAGCTTCGACTTCGCCGGCATGATGGAGCGCATGCGTCGCCTACGAGCACACATCAGTCGCAACGACTCCGTGCGCCGCTACCGCGACGAGCTCGGAGTCGACGTCTACATCGGCTCGGCCCGCTTCGCCGGCGACGACGTCGTCACGGTCGGCGACCGGCACCTGAGATTCAAGAAGGCGGTGATCGCAACCGGAGCCCGGGCCGCCGTCCTACCCATCCCGGGTCTCGCGGAAGCGGAGCCCCTGTCCAACGAGAATGTCTTCTGGCTCACCGATCTGCCGCGCCGTCTCGCCGTCATCGGCGCCGGGCCCATCGGCTGCGAGTTGGGCCAGGCCTTTCGCCGCTTCGGCTCCGAGGTCACCATCCTCACGCAACAGTTCCTTCCCAAAGAGGACCGCGACACGGCTGCAGTCGTCCTCGAGAGCTTTCGTCGCGACGGTGTTGCGGTCCAGTGCGACACGGAGATCACCGCGGTCGAGCGCCGCGGCGACGAGCGAGTGGTCCGCTTCCGCGTCGATGGCGAGGATCGCGAGGTCGTCGCCGACCAGGTACTCCTCGGCGGCGGACGCAAACCCAACGTCGAAGGGCTCGACCTCGAGAAGGTCGGCGTTCGCTACGATCGCCACGGCGTCGAGGTCGACGAGCACCTGCGCACGACGAACCCGCGGATCTACGCGGCCGGCGACATCTGCTCGCGCTATCAGTTCACGCATGCCGCCGATGCGATGGCGCGCATCGTCGTGCGCAACGCGCTGTTCTTCGGTCGCGCCAAGACGACCACGCTGACGATTCCCTGGTGTACCTACACCGCTCCGGAAGTGGCGCACGTCGGCATGACCGAGGCGGCGGCCGCCGAGGCCGGCATCGAAACGACGACGATCAAGGTCGGCCTCGACGACGTCGATCGAGCGATCCTCGATGGCGAAACGGCGGGATTCGCCAAGGCGGTCCTGCGCAAGGGCAAGGACGAGATCCTCGGCGTCACGATCGTCGCCGCGCACGCGGGCGACATGATCGGCGAGGCCGTGCTGGCGATGAACCGCGGCCTGGGTCTCGGCAAGTTCGCCGAAACGATTCATCCCTACCCGACGCAGGCGGAAGTCCTCCGCAAGCTCGGCGACGCCTACAACCGCACCCGGCTCACGCCGACGGTGAAGAAGATCTTCCACAAGCTGATGGCGTGGCAGCGCTGACCAACGCCGGGTTGACGACTCTCGTCGCGTCGGTGTAGCCGACCGCGGGTGTCTCGGCGAAGTGCATTTGCGGCCCTCGTCGCTCTCCTGCTGGGCAACGGTTGCGCCGACCCCATCGACGGCGGTCCTCCGACGGTGGCGGTCGCACGCGATCCATGGGTCGCGTCGGCACCCACGGACCACGAAGGCGCCGCGTTGTTCGCCGCGTGCGCCTCCTGCCACATGGCCGACGGCAGCGGGCGGCCCGACGGCAGCGTTCCGCGCCTGGCTGGCCAACGCGAAGCGATCGTCGTCGCCAAGCTCGACCGGCTTCGCCGGGGCGAGGTGTATCTGCCGCTGATGATACCGTTCGCGCGCGCGATGACGGACGCCGACGTGCACAAGATCGCTCGTTACGTCGCCGCTCTGCCCGAGACGCCTACAGCATCGACCGAAGGACAGGGCGCCGACCTGTACGCTGCGACGTGTGCCGCATGCCACGGACGGTCGGCGGAGGGGGACGATGCCCGCCTCGCGCCGCGCCTGTGCGGACAGCATGCGCCCTACGTGCTGCGGCGCATGCAGGAGACGATCGACGACCGCCGCGGCGATGCCGATCCGGCGATGGCGGCGATCGTCTCCAGCCTGGACGAGGCCCAACGCGCTACGATTGCCGCTTGGCTCGCTGCGGGGAGCTGCGCACCCGAGGCCGGCTCGTGAGCCACGGGTGGAGCCGGCGCGAGGCTTTGCGCGCCGCGGCCGCTGCCCTCGCCGCCGGCATGCTTCCGGTCCGCTGGGCCGATGCGGCAGCGCGCGACGTGCGCGTAGCCGTCGTTGGTGCCGGCCTCGCCGGCCTCACGGCGGCCCGCAGGCTCGACGCCAGTGGAATTGATCCCGCGGCCGCCTTGCCAGGGAACGAAAACGTCGGCGGAGCGACGCGAGACCTCGACCTGCCCGGTGGACACGTCGTCGAAGGCGGCGGCGAGTGGATCGGCCCCGGCCAGGACAGAATCGCCGCCCTCGCCGACGAGCTCGGCGTTCCCACCTTCGCGGCGTACTACGACGGCGATCCGATCTACGAGATCCAGGGCCGGGTCACCCGCGGCGCCCTGCCGCGATTCGACTGGCGCGAAGGGCTGCAGTTCTTGCGCCTCGCCTACCGACTCGACCGTATGGCGCGGTTTCTGCCGCGCGGGGTTCCGTGGGGCGCGGCGGATGCGACCGCACTCGACACGATCACGTTGTCGCAATGGCTCGAACAGCAGAACGCCAGCCCGTGGACGATCGAAACGTTTCGCATCGTCACGCGCGCCGTGATGTCGGGCTATCCCGAGCGCATTTCACTCCTCTGGTTCTTGTTCTACCTGCAGTCGGGTGGCGGCTTCTTGAAGGTCGCCGAGAACGACGGCGGTCTGCAGGACCTACGTTTTGCCGGTGGCTCGCAGCTCGTCTCGCTGCGCGCCGCGGCGGCGCTCGATGCCCGCGTTCGCCTCGGTGATCCGGTGCTTGCGCTCGAGGGCTACGGCGACTCGCCGGTGACCGTCCGCACCCGTAGCGCAACCTATCGAGCGGAGCGTGTGATCGTCGCGATGTCGCCGGCCGATGCGTTGCGGCTCGACTTCGCCGCGGGCACGACGCCGCAGCGCGACGCGCTCATGCGGAGCTGGGCGCGCCTCACGCGCTTGCCTCTGATCAAGCACTCGGTCGTCTACCGCAAGCCGTTCTGGCGTGCAGCGCGACTCAACGGCAACGTGATGACCGACCGGGCGCCGCTGCAGTTGGTGTTCGACAACTCCCCGGAGGACGGCTCGCTCGGCGTGCTGACGTGCTTTCTGTCGCCGACCGAGGCACCGGGGCTGGCGGCCCGCGCGGAACGCGATCGGTTGATCCCGAGAGAGCTCGAGCGCTACTTCGGTAAGCAGGCTCTCGAGCCGCAGCTTCGGGTCGAGAAGGATTGGTCGACCGACCCGTGGTCGACGGGCTGCATCACCCCACTGCCACCGCGCCTGTTGAGCGAAAATGGCCCGGCCCTCCGCGCTCCCGTCGGCCGCGTCCACTGGGCCGGCACGGAGAGTGCCGAGCGCGGCTGCGGCTACATGGACGGCGCGGTACGTTCCGGCGAACGCGCCGCGGCGGAGGTCGCCGGGCACGACCTCGCGGTGGCGAGCCGCGCGCGGGTAGTGGCCGCCGACTCGTCGGGCGGCTTGCACTGGCAGGGCGCGCTTCGGCGCCTCTCCCCGGAGCTTTGGCTCGCCGAAGGCCGGGCGAGGGAAGGGCGCGCGCGCCGCGCCGCGGCGCTG
>CALJUJ010000593.1 GCA_937975525.1 uncultured bacterium | reverse complement strand
TGATGGCCCTGCTTTCCTCGCCGCATGCCGCGCTCGCAGGTTGGGTGCACTACCTGGTGTTCGATCTGTTCGTAGGTGCATGGGAAGTGCGCGACGCGCAGCGCCACGCGATTCCCCACGCAGCGGTGGTGCCGTGCTTGTTCGCGACCTTGATGTTGGGCCCGCTCGGCCTGGCGGCCTACTTGCTGCTGCGGAGCGCCCTGCGGCGCCGGGTCAGTCTCGACGAATCGACGGCCCCGACGACTCGCGGATGACGTCGCCACCCTGCGGGTGACGAAGCGTGGCCGCCCAGCGGTGCCGCGTGATCACGTAGAGCAGATGGCGGCGCAACGGATGGCCATCCGGAAGAAGCGGATGATCGAACGTCGGAGGCTCGGCGCGCACCATGCCGATCCGTCGCATTACGGCTTCCGAGCGCTCGTTGGTGGTCGCGGTGAAGCTGACGATCGATTCGAGGCCAGCGGTGGTGAAGCCGTACCGCAGCCAGGCCCGTGCTGCTTCGCTGGCGATGCCTCGTCCCCACGCGTGGCGCGGCAGGCGCCAGCCGATTTCGACGGCCGGCCCGAAGGGCGCGTCGAAGTTGACGTCGCCGATGCCGGCCATGCCCAGAAAGGCGCCGTCCGCCCGGCTCTCGATCGCCGCGAAAGAGTATCCGTTGCGCTCGGCCAGGGCGATCATCCGGTCGATGAAGGCGTCGCTCGCGTCGCGCCCGATCGTCTGCGGAAAGTGCCGCATCACGATGGGATCTGCGTTCAGGGCCGCGAACGGCTCGCGATCGGCATCGCGCCACGGCCGCAGGATCAACCGCGGCGTCTCGATCGGCGTGAAGGACGGCATCCGTCGCTCACGCGCCCGCCATGCGGCTGGTCAGCTCGGCCATGTCGCCGACGGCAACGACCGCGCCCTTCTCGTAGGCGATGAACTGCTGCGTGTAGGGCGAGATTCGTTGGCCGGGCACGAGGATGCCGACGAGGTTGAGCGGATCCGCCGCGGACACGATGACGCAGCCGCCGACGGCGGGCTGGCGCCGTACCGCGCGTAGCTCGTCGACCGCTTCGGGCAGAGCGAACTGCTCGCCGACGAAGCCGGAGACGAAGCGGCCGCCGCGCACCTCGCCGCGGGCCTCCATGCGACGCAGCACCGGAAGCAACTCGCGCCAGCGCGGCGCGCGGGTCTCGCGGGCGAGCAGGTCACGCAGGAGCACCCCCCAGCGGCGCAGCAGCAGTTGCGCGTACCACTCGATACGGTCGCCCGAAGCCGGTGGCGCCGGCGCCGGACGCAGCACCGCCCAACGGCCTACCGGAGCGAGGCGCGGGCGCGCCGTGCGCGCGACGCTGCGCAGTCCACGGCGCCCCGAGGACCGCTGCGCGGGGCGCAACAGGCCGCGCAGGCCCGCCACACCATCGCCGGTGACCAGGCCGCGCGCGACGAGCTCCCACAATGCCTCCTCGGCTTGCTCGGGGACGCGGTCGATGGCCAGCGCGACGTCGGCGAGGAAGGAAGCGCCGTGAGCGCGCAGAAAGGCATAGACCTGACGGGCGGCTGCGGAGAGATCGGTGACGAGATCGGCTTCGTCGGCAGCGGGCTCGAGCAGCCAGCCGAGATCGGCGCGGCGAAAGAACGCGAGCGGCGCGGCGCGGTGTGGCGCCGAGCGGCGCCGGCGGGCGGGCTCTTCGCCTGGCTCGTCGGCGATCGTCGCCTGCCAGCGCAACCGCCCCCAGGCGATCTCTCCGGAAAGGCAAACGCGCTCGAGCTCGTCGGGATCGAAGTGGCGCAGGCGCGACGGGAGCACGCTGGCCTCCCATGCCGGCGCCGGCAGCTCCAACCCCTGCAGCTTCTCGATCACCCGCAGCATTCCCTCACGACCGTTGCAGCGACCTTCGCCGTCGACGTGCTGCCAACGCAGGAGGAAGCGCATGAAATCGGCAGGCGAAACCGCCTCGATCTCGCGCCGCAGGCGACCGATCGTCAGACGGTGGATGCGGGCGAGCAAGCGACGCTCGCACCACTCCACCAACGGTTCGTTCGCCGCAACCGGCGTCGCCGGCGACGGTTCGGTGGCAGGAAGGAAACGACCCTGGAGGACGATTCCGTCCATCTCGAGTCGCAACAGGGCGGCTTCGACCCGCGTGACCGCGAGGCCGAGAAGCGCAGCGAGGTCGGCTGCGCGAATCGGTCCCAGGCAGCCCATCCAACCGTGGACGATGGCGCGCTCCGCCGTCTCGGCGTCGACCGGCTCGCTGCCGGGTAGGTGCGGCGGTGTCGGCGCAAACGTAGCCGACGGCAGTGCGGCGCGTACCTGGTCGGCACGCTCGCTGGCGACCAGGGCCTCGTTCTCCTCCCAGCGCGCCAGTGTCGCCCGTCCGGATTCGATGAGCGTGTCGGCGTAGGCGGGCAGCCCGTCGGCCGAGCCTGCACCGGTCACCTCGGCGAGAACGGCCACCGGTGCGATCCAGACGTCGAGCAAGAGGTCGTGCAGCTCGTCGGCATCGCGTACCCGCGGCCACGCTTGGCTGCGTACCTCGGCGATCGCGTCGGGATCGAGCGCGCCGCAGCCGGTGGCCAGGTCGGGCGCCACGCGCCGTAGCGACACCGCGCGCGCGCGGCGTTCCTCGAGCGGCGCATCGTCGAGAAACGCGTACGGATTGGCGTTGAGGATCTCGTGACACAACGGCGACGGCGCTGGCGTGTCGACAGCGACCGTGCGAATCGTGCCGGCCTCGATTCGCGCCAGAACGCTCTTGAGGCCTTCGAGGTCCATGGCTTCGTGCAGGCAGTTGGCGACCGTCTCGTTGACCAGCGGATGGTCGGGCGGCTCGATCGGGCCGCCCCCGTGGTTGTCCTGGCAGGCCACCTGCGCGGGAAAGACCGCCGCGAGCAGGTCCTCGGCGCGCATTCGTTGAATCTGCAGCGGAACCTTCTTGCCGCCGGCGAAGCGCAGCAGCGCCAGGGCGCGGGTCGCGTTCCAACGCCAGCGGTTCGCGAACATCGGCGATACGAGCGCCGCCTGCACCAGTGCTTCCTCGACGTTGTCGGCGCGCACGAGTCCGAAAATGTCGGCGAGCGGAAAGCTGTGCTGCTCTCCCAACGACAAGATGAGGCCGTCGTCGGTGGCCGCCGCCTGGAGCTCGAAATCGAACGTGCGGCAGAAGCGCTTGCGCAGCGCCAGACCCCACGCGCGATTGATGCGACCGCCGAACGGCGCGTGCACGACCAGCTGCATGCCACCGCTCTCGTCGAAGAAGCGCTCGGCGACCACCGTGTCCTGCGTCGGCAGCGTGCCCAGGAGCGCGCGACTGTCTCCGAGGTAGTCGACCAACTGCGCCGCGGCGAGCGTGTCGAGCGCACAGGCGTCGGCGACCCACGTGATGGCCGCGTCGCGGTCGGCGAGGCGCTCGTCGACGGCGCGCCGCAGGTCGGCGACCGCCGCCGAGAGCTCCATCGTTCGCGCCGGTGCTTCGCCGATCCAGAACGGAATCGTCGGTGCGGCCCCCTGGGCGTCGACGACGCGGACCTTGCCCGCCTCGATGCGGCGGATGCGCCACGAGCGGTTGCCGAGCAGGAAGACGTCGCCGGCGGAGCTCTCGATGGCGAAGTCTTCGTTGACCCGCCCGACGAACACCTCGCCCGGCTCCTCGATGACGTCGAAGTCGGCGGTGTCCGGTATGGCGCTGCCGCCGGTGATCGCCGCCAGTCGCGCGCCGCGGCGCGGGCTCAAGCGCTGCTGCACGCGGTCGCGGTGCACCAGGGCCGAGCGTCGCCCGCGGCGTGAGGCGACGCCGTCGGCCACCATGTCGATCACTTCGTCGAGCTCGCGATCGCTCAGGGAGCGGTAAGGGTAGGCACGGCGCA
>CALJUJ010000592.1 GCA_937975525.1 uncultured bacterium | reverse complement strand
CTCGCAGAGCACGGCGGTGCGGGCCGACCCCCTGCTCGCGGCCGGGCTCGGTCTGCTGCTCGTCGGCTTCGGATTCAAGGTCGCGGTGGTTCCGTTTCATCTGTGGACCCCCGATGTGTACGAAGGCGCGCCGACCTCGGTGACCGCGTTCATGGCGGTTGCCGTCAAAGCAGCTGCTTTTGCTGCCTTCGGCAGGGTCTTCCTGGGTGTTTTCGCCGACCCGACTCCGCCCTGGCAAGGACTGCTGTGGGGGCTTG
The DNA here is from genome assembly GCA_937975525.1 of uncultured bacterium. GTDB lineage: Bacteria > Desulfobacterota > Binatia > HRBIN30 > HRBIN30 > CALJUJ01. The sequence goes on along the minus strand of CALJUJ010000592.1, from coordinate 5,969 downwards.
CGGTGTTGACCATGACCGTCGGCAACGGCACCGCCGTGGTGCAGACGAGCTTCAAACGACTGCTAGCGTACTCGAGCATTGCCCATGCGGGCTACCTGCTGATCGGAGTCGTCGTCGGTGGCGAAGCCGGAGGCAGCGCGCTGCTGTTCTACGTCGCCGTGTACGCGGTGATGACGCTGGGTGCGTTCGCCGTCGCCGTGGCGGCAGGGCGGAGCGATGCGCCGATCGAGACTCTCGACGACCTGGCCGGGCTCGGCCTTCGCCACCCCTGGCTCGGCGTCGCCATGGTGATCTTCATGCTCTCGCTCGCGGGAATTCCGCCTCTCGCGGGCTTCGTGGGCAAGCTCTACTTGTTCCGGGCCGCCGTCGATGCGGGCTTCGTGTGGCTGACCGTGATCGCCGTGCTGAACAGCGTGGTCTCGGTCTACTACTACGCCGGCGTGCTCGTGCGCATGTACATGACCGAGGCCGCGACCGTGTCGCAGCCGTTGCCGGCCCGGCCGGCCGTCGCGCTGGCGCTCTTGGTGATTGGCTTGGCCACGGTGGCCGTAGGTGTTCTGCCGTCTGCCCTGCTCAACATCGCGGAGGCATCGTTCCCCGGCCTGATCTGAGGCAGGGTTCGAATACCCTCGCTCTCGTCGCGTCACACCTCCGCAGCAGCCGAGGGCTGGTTGAGTCGATATTCACTGCATGCTAACGGGTTCGAAACCCAGTTCTGGAAAGAGAGGAAGAATATGTTGCGATTTGCCCAAAAGGGGATGTTCGTTGGTGTCGCGGTCGCGATGGTCGCCGGTTTCGCGGCGGCAGCGTCGGCCGTCGATACGGAAAAGCTGATCGAGTACTACCGCCGTAAGGCGAACGTTCCCCCGAACGCCGCAGTCACCGTCCAGGGCTTGCAGGACTCGCCCATCGCCGGTGCCAAGCAGGGCAATCTCGTCGTCGGCGGCCGCAACGTTGGTTTCGTCGCGTCGGCGGACGGCCGCTACGCGGTGTTCGGCGAGCTCGAGGACCTCACCGTCGACCCCTTCAAGGCGGTCATGGAGAAGATCTCGCTCGAGGGGCGCCCGGCGAAGGGCCCGGCGGATGCCAAGGTCACGATCGTCGAGTATTCGGACTTTCAGTGCCCGTTTTGCACGCGTGGCTACAACACGATCGAAGACCAGGTTCTCAAGGAATACGGCGATAAGGTGCGCTTCGTGTACAAGCACTTCCCCCTGGGTTTCCACAAGTGGGCCGAGCCGGCTGCGGTGGGCGCGGAATGCGCGGCTGACCTGAACCACGACGCCTACTGGAAGCTCTACGCGTACTACTTCGAGAACCAGAAGCAGATCACGCCCGAGAACGTCAAGGACAAGTCCAAGGAAGCCCTCGACGGCACGGAAATCGACATTGCGAAGTGGGAAGCGTGCTACGACAGCAACGGCACGGTCGACCGCGTGCGCGCCGACATGGCCGAAGGCCAGTCGGTGGGCGTGACCGGTACGCCGGGATTCATCATCAACGGCCGCCTCGTCAGTGGCGCGCAGCCGTTCCAGCGCTTCAAGGCGATCATCGACGACGAGCTGTCGCGGGCGAATTGATCGGCGCCGCGACGCCGGTGCGAAAGGGCGGTCCGACTCGATGTCGGGCCGCCCTTTTTTCGTGTGTCTCCGGTCGCCGGGATTTCTTGACCGGCTGCAGTGAAGTTGGTACTTGCTCGGCTCTCTTCGCCACCGGTATGCGCCCGCGCGGACGATCGTGGATCGCCACTGTGCGCAGAGCGTCGACCGGTGTATGCAGGCACGTAGCTCAGTGGGAGAGCGCTTCCTTGACACGGAAGAGGTCGGCGGTTCAATCCCGCCCGTGCCTACCATTCCCATGGGACTCCCGTGCGGTCGCACGGGGCAGCCGGAGCGTTGCCGCCGAGCGGTTGCGCAACCCGGGCGGACCACGCATCGGTACCGCCTCCGGAGGGTGAACGATGGATTCGATTCGCATCACCTTGCCTGATGGCTCGGTGCTTTCTTCGCAACCGGGGACCAGGGCGTTCGAGGTGCTCAAGGAAGCCGGACTGCTGGACAAGCAGGTGGTCGCGGCGCTCCTCGACGGCAAGCCGGTAGACCTCTCACGGGCGCTGGAGAGTGACGCGACCCTCGCGCCGGTGGGCGTCGATTCGCCGGCGGGTATCGATGTGCTGCGGCATTCGACGGCCCACCTCATGGCGCAAGCGGTCAAGCGGATGTTCCCGGCCGTAGAGATCACCATCGGCCCGGTGATCACCGACGGCTTCTACTACGACTTCAAGCGCGATCAGCCCTTCACTCCCGACGAGTTGGAGGCGATCGAGAAGGAAATGCGCCGGATCTCCAAGGAGAATCTGGCGGTCGCGCGCGAGGAGGTGGCGAAAGACGAAGCGGTCGCGCTGTTCCTCGAGATGGGCGAGAACTACAAGGCGGAGATCCTGCGCGATCTCCCGGAGGACCGCGTTTCGCTCTATCGACAGGGCGAGTTCGTCGATCTGTGCCGTGGCCCACACGTTCCCAGCACGGGTCGAATCAAGGCATTCAAGCTGACCGGAGTTGCCGGCGCATACTGGCGCGGCGACGAGAACAACGAGATGCTCCAGCGCGTCTACGGCACTTCGTTCCCGGACCGCGAGCAGCTCGAGGAGCACTTGCGGTTGATCGAGGAAGCGAAGCGGCGGGATCACCGCAAGCTCGGCAAGGAGCTCGATCTCTTCAGCTTCGATCCGGTTGCGCCCGGAAGCCCGTTTTTTCACCCCAAGGGCGCCATCGTCTACAACTGCCTGGTCGACTACATCCGCAGTCTGTACGGTCGCTACGGCTACGACGAAGTCATCACGCCGCAGATTCTCGACAGCGAGCTCTGGAAGCGCTCGGGGCACTACGACAACTACCAGGAGAACATGTTCTTCGCGCCCCTCGAGGAGCGCGAGTACGGTGTCAAACCGATGAACTGTCCCTCGCACTGCCTGCTCTACGCGGAACGCAAGCGCTCCTACCGGGAGCTCCCGCTCCGCTACGCCGACTTCGGTCGGCTGCACCGTGCCGAGCGCTCGGGAACCCTGCACGGACTGACGCGCGTGCGCAGCTTCTCCCAGGACGACGCCCACATCTTTTGCACGCCCGAGCAGATCGAAGCGGAGATTCTCGGTGTCCTCAAGATGGTCGACGAGGTGTACTCGGTATTCGGCTTCGAGCACCGCAAGGTCTTCCTGTCGACGCGCCCGGACAGCTCGATCGGCACCGATGCGATGTGGGAACGGGCCGAAGGCGCGCTGTCCGCCGCGCTCGATGCGGCCGGAATGGACTACGAGATCAACCCGGGAGACGGGGCGTTCTACGGGCCCAAGATCGACTTCAATTTCATGGACGCGCTCAAGCGCTGGTGGCAGCTGGCGACGATCCAACTCGACTTCGGCGCGCTGCCCGAGCGTTTCGGGCTGGAGTACGTCGCTTCGGACGGTCGCGCCGCTCGGCCGGTCATGATCCATCGCGCCGTCCTCAGCACGAACGGGAGGGTAATGGGGTAACTGATCGAGCACTGCGTCGGCGCCATCCCGGCGTTGCTCGCCCCGGTGCAGGCGAAGGTCCTGACCCTGACGGAACGCCAGGAGGAATACGGCCGCGGCGTCGCGGCCGAGATCCGGGCGGCGGGGTTTCGCGTCGAGCTCGACGACCGCAACGAGAAGCTCGGCTACAAGATTCGCAGCGCGCAGGTCGAAAAGGTGCCCTTCATGCTCGTGGTCGGCGACAAGGAGGCGGAGGTGGGCACGGTTGCGCCCCGCAGTCGCAGCGGCGAGACGCTGCCGACCGAGTCGGTGGCGGAGTTCGTCGAGCGGCTACGGCGCGCGGCACGTCCCGAGGCGGCGTGAGCCCTTGCAAATTGCGCTCTCGAATGGCAACCTCCGCATCTTTTCCGCTCGGTGCAGACGCTGGCCGACAGCCGCACCGCGGAACTCGTAGGTTGGTTTTGGGAGGAAGGCGACGATGCCGAAGATGAAGACGAGCACGACCGCAGCCAAGCGGTTCAAGGCCACCGGCAAGGGCAAGATCCGGCGCCGCAAGGCGTACCTTCGACACATCCTGACGTCGAAGTCCTCGAAGCAGAAGCGTAATCTGCGCCAGGGCTGCCTCGTCGACGACACCAACGCAGGGGCGATCCGCCGCCTGCTTCCCTATCTCTGAGCAAGGAGCCGTCGCATGCCCCGGGCGAAGCGAGGAACGAAGGCGCACAGCCGCCGCAAGAAAGTGATGAAGCTGGCGAAAGGCTATGTCGGCGGCCGCCGCAAGACCTATCGCCAGGCCCGTGAGACCGTCGAGAAGGGCCTCACCTACGCCTATCGGGACCGCCGCGTTCGCAAGCGCGAGTTCCGCAGCCTCTGGATCATCCGCATCAACGCCGCGGCACGGTTGCACGGGCTGAACTACCGCGATTTCATCTACGGCTTGAAGAAGGGCGGGGTCGACGTCGATCGCAAGATGCTCGCCGACGTCGCCTTCCGTGATCCCGAGGGTTTTCAGCAGTTCGCCGAGGTCGCCAAGGCCAACCTCGCTGCCTGACGTCCGCTTCCATCCGGGCGGCGGCCAAGCGGCCCACGCCGCGCGGAACATGCGCGAACGACTCGACCAGATCCACCAGCAGGCTCTCGAAGCACTCGAAGCCGCCTCGTCGGACGAGGAGGTCGAGTCGCTTCGAGTGCGCTTTCTCGGGCGCAAAGGCGAGCTGACCACGGTCGTTCGCTCCATGCGCGACGTTCCGCCGGACGAGCGTCCTGCCGTCGGTGCCGAGATCAATCGAATCAAGGACGACGTCGAGAGCCGTCTGCAAGCGAAGCACGATGCCCTACGGGCGGCGGCGCGCGCGCAGCGCGTGGCCACCGAGTCCGTCGACGTGACCGCCCCGGGACGGCGCCGACGCGCCGGGCACCTGCATCCATTGCGCCAAACTCTCGACGAGATCGTCGACGTCTTCGTGTCGCTCGGCTTCAGCGTCGCCGAAGGACCCGACGTCGAAGACGAGTACCACAACTTCACGGCGCTCAACATTCCGCGCGACCACCCGGCGCGCGACATGCAGGACACGTTCTTCGTCGACGACGAGCACGTGCTGCGCACGCACACATCGCCGGTCCAGATCCGCGTGATGAGTCAATGCCCGCCGCCGTTGCGGGTGATCGTTCCCGGTGCGGTCTATCGGCACGACAGCGACACGACGCATTCGCCCATGTTCCACCAGATCGAGGGGTTCATGGTCGATCGCCACATCACGTTCGGGGACCTGAAAGGGGTGCTTCAGCTCGCCTTGCAGCGCATCTTCGGCGACGACACCAAGGTGCGCTTCCGCGCCTCCTTCTTCCCCTTCACCGAGCCCAGCGCCGAAGTCGACATCGGGTGTGTCATCTGCGCCGGTGCCGACTCTGCCTGTCGAGTTTGCAAGGGTACGGGGTGGCTCGAGATCCTCGGCTCCGGGCTGATCGATCCCAACGTCTTCGCTGCGGTGGGCTACGATCCGGAGTCGGTTTCCGGATTTGCCTTCGGCATGGGCATCGAGCGCATCACGATGCTGAAGCACCGGATCGGCGACATCCGGATGTTCTTCGCCAACGATTCGCGCTTTCTCGAGCAATTCTGAGGGGGATGCTGATGGCAACCCTGCCCGACAACGCAAGCGCGCCGGAGCGCTCGGCTCCGCAACGACGATGAAGTTCACCTGGAACTGGCTGGGCGAGTTCGTCGATCTCGAGGGACTGTCCCCCGAGGTCGTCGCCGAGCGCCTGACCATGGCCGGCCTCGAGGTCGATGCGGTCGAGCACACGGGAAGCGACCTCGCGGGCGTCGTGGCGGCGCGGGTCGTGAAGGTCGAGCGCCAGCCGAACGCCGATCGCCTGCGCATCTGCACGGTGGAGGCGGGCTCCGGCGAGCACCATTCCGTCGTGTTCGGAGCCCCGAACGTTGCGGTGGGGCAGG
>CALJUJ010000591.1 GCA_937975525.1 uncultured bacterium | reverse complement strand
TGACGGCAGCGCGGGAAGCGCACCGGCCGCTGCGCGACAACATCCGCGACGCTCGCGAACAGCTCGCTGATTTGCTGGGCGCCGATCCCGTGGATCCGGGCGCGGTGACCGCCAAGGCGCGTGAGCTCGGCGACCTGCTCGGCAACGTGCAGGTCACGCGTGCGGCGACCATGCTGCAGGTTCGCGACCTGGTCAGTGCCGAAGAGTGGAAGTCGTTGTCGAAGGCACTGCTGGAGCAAGGCCCCAAGCGCCGCGGCGGCGGTCAGCGCGACTGAGCCTCTCGTTCGCGGCTCCGCGCAGGCCCCAGCGGCCGCGTCGGCCTCCGCCCCAGGGTTGCATCGGAACGCGATGCTGCGCACCGTCCAGAGCGTGCCGGCGACGCGCCGTCGCCGCCGGCGCCGAAGGCTCAACCGCGGGTGCGGCTCACTAGCCGACTGCCGAGCGTGGCATCCGCGCCGGCGACGTCGTCGGGCCCTGCATGGACCTCGATGCCGGGCAACTCGGGCAGCGGTACCGTGGACGGTTCGTGCCGTGCCTGCAGTGGCGCCAGACCCCAGGCCAGGCGCGCACGGTCGCACTTGTCGTGGGCATCGCCGTGCTCCCAGGCGTAGGGAAACTCGCGGCAGGTCGACGACCGAGCTTCGTAGATCGAACAGCCGACGCTGACCCCGATGTCGCCGTGCAGGGCGGTGCAGCGGGGCTTCGCCCAACGGGTTCCGCGCATCACGACGCGAAAAGAGTCGTGGTCCTCGACCAGCTCGTCCGGCACGCTGCCGCAGGCACTTGCCGTCTCGCTCCTGTGGAATGTCGCCTTGTAGAACGCGCAGCAGGCGCCACACGTCAGGCAGGGATTGTCGCTCGCCACCGAATTCCTTCCTCTGCAGCGGGGCAGAGGCCAGCGATACGACCCGAAGGGCCGCTGCGCACCGAGCGAGCGGTGTCTAGCCGAAGCGTTGCGAAAAGCAAGCGCCGCTCAGGCGGCGCTCATCGAGCTGGTGATCGTCGGCGCATCGGGGTTGCGCCGCGGCAGCTTGATGCCGAGGTGGCGCTCGATGCGATGCAACAGCGGCAGGTCCTGCGCCCCGGCGAACGAGGTCGCGTGGCCCAGGGCGCCGGCGCGCGCGGTGCGGCCGATGCGATGGACGTAGTCCTCGACGGTCTGCGGCATGTCGTAGTTGATGACCAGCTTGATGTCGTCGATGTCGATGCCGCGCGCGGCGATGTCGGTGGCGATGAGGATCTGGCATTCGCCGCTGCGGAAAGCGTCGAGCGCGGCGCGCCGTTGGGCCTGTGCCCGGTCGGCATGCAACCGCTCGACGGAATGGCCGGCGCGGTTCAAGGACAGGTACAGGTGCTCGGCATTGTTCTTGGTGCGGGTGAAGATCAGGCAGCTCCAGTCGACGTGGCGCCCTTCGATCAGCTTGGTCAGCACCGGCATCTTCTTGAGCGGCGAAACGACGTACACGTCCTGCTCGATTGCGCTCGGCGGCTGCGCCTCGGTGCCGACGGCCACCTCGAGCGCGTCGTGGAGCTTCAGCTGGGTGATGATGCCGCGCACGGGAGTCAGCGTCGCCGAGAACAGCATCGTCTGCCGCTCGCGCGGCAGCATCCGAATGATGCGGTCCACCTGCGGTCGGAAACCCATGTCGAGCATGCGGTCCGCCTCGTCGAGGACGAAGGCGGTGACGTGCTTGAGGTTGTAGACCCGCTGCTCGAGGTGGTCGTAGAGGCGTCCGGGCGTGGCGATCACCAGCGACGGATCCTTGGCCAGGGCCTTGATTTGCGGCTCGTACTTCATGCCGCCGAGGATCAGCGCGCTGTCGAGGTCGGGACCGAGTCGCTCGGCCCAGGTATGGATCTGCTCGGCCAGCTCGCGCGTCGGCGACAAGATCAACGCGACCGGTTGCTCGCCGCGCTGGCGGGCGGCGTGCATGCGCTCGATCAGCGGAATCAGGAAAGCTCCGGTCTTGCCGGTGCCGGTCTGGGCCGCGCCGATGATGTCGCGTCCTTCGAGCGCGGCGCCGATGGTGGCTGCCTGGATCGGCGTCGGCTTCTCGTACCCGACCTCGCGCAGGGCGGCGAGCATGGGCTCGGAGAGTGGTAGTTCTGCAAACGAGGAAATACTGGTCGAACTCACGATGGTCGTGTTCCCATGATCGGCCCCCGCCGTAGGCGGCAGCAGGCCGGTTGCGGCCCTTCAGTCGCGGCCGCGAGGCGAGGCTCGCGGCCGGTGGCGGGCGAAAGCAGAGAGTTAGCACCGCGACAACAGGCGCACAACCGCGAAGGCAGTGAGAAGCGCGCGTATGGCGACGAGCGCGCGTGTGGCGACGGCAAGCCGAGGCGGCGAGGCCATGGCCGGTCGGAATCGGATCCGGATCGCCCCAGCGCACCGGCCGGATGTCGTTCGCGGTCCGCGGTCGTTGCGACCCCCGGCCGCCGTTGCTAGCGTCGCCGCGAACCCGGCGCGGTCCCTGGAAGGACACGCCGCCTGCCTCGGCCACGCTCGGCCGTCCGCCACGCAACCCCTCGTCGCCACCGCACGGCCGCGAGGCAGCCCCGCTTCGGCGGGTTTTCAGGAGAGACGCATGATCGAAGAAGGCTCCAAGGTCTCCATTCACTACACCCTACGCGTTGACGGCGAAGTCGTTGATTCCTCCACAGGGCAGGAGCCGCTCGAGTTCGAGCAGGGCGGTGGCCAGATCATCGCCGGGCTCGAGCGCGAGCTCGCCGGGCTCGGCGCCGGCGACAAGAAGGAAGTCGTCGTCAGCCCCGAGGACGGCTACGGGCAGGTCAACCCCGAAGCGATCCAGGCCGTTCCGAAGACGGCCTTCGAGTCGACCGAGGGAATGCAGGTCGGCGGCGTCATCTCGGCCCAGACGAGCGACGGTCGCCGCTTCCAGGCGCGCGTGACCGACATTGGCATCGAGTCGGTCACGCTCGACCTCAACCACCCGCTCGCCGGCAAGACGCTCCACTTCAGCGTCGAAGTCGTCAGCGTTGCCTGATCCGCGAGGCTCGGGTGCGCGAGCAGCGTGGCCGAATCGGCTACGTGCCACGCGGCTCGCGCCCGGGCCGCTCGTTGCTGCCGTTGCGTTGGCGCGGTGAATGGGCGAGACCATGCGGTCGAAGGGGAGAACACCGATCGGAGGAGATCGTATGGGCCACATCACCGTCGGGGAGTTGCTGGTTCGCTGCTTGAAGGCCGAGGGCGTCGATCTGGTGACCGGGATCATCGACGGCGCGCACATCCCCATCGTCGTGCACTTCCCCAAGTACGGCATCCGCTACATCAACACGCACCACGAGGAAGCCGCGGTCCACGTCGCCGAGGGCTACGCGCGGATCACCCGCCGCGTCGCGGTCGTGCTCGGCAATCCGGCTTGCGGCACCGGCAACATGCTCGCCGGCGTCGTCAGTGCCTACGGCGAGGGCCACCCGATTCTGGCCCTGGCGACGACGCGCAATCGTCTCAAGACCGACCCCAACCGCGGCGGTGCATGGCAGGCGGCGGATACCGAAAGCATGGCCCGTCCCATCGTCAAGCACGCGGCGACCGTGCGCCAGTGGGAGCGTTTGCCGGAAATGATGCGCGCGGCCTTCCGCGCGGCAACCACCGGCCGCCCGGGACCGGCCTTCCTGTCGATTCCCGACGATCTCCTCCCGGTCGAGATCGACGCCGACGACCTGCCGCCGATCTATCCGGCCGAGCGCTATCGCGTCACCCACATGGTTGCCGGCGACCCGGGCGCGATCGCCCGCGCCGCCGACATCCTCGCCTCGTCGCAGCGAGTCTTCGTGCACGCGGGTAAGGGAGCGCTGTGGGCCGATGCCGGGCGCGAGCTCGTCGCTCTGGCCGAGTACCTCGGCGCCGGCATGAGCGCGAGCCTCGGAGCCCGCGGCATCGTTCGCGAAGACCATCCGCACTATTTCCATTCCTTCGACCTCAACGGCGTGGGCATGGCGCGCAATCGTGCCGACGCCATCGTCGTCGTCGGTGCCCGCCTCGGGGAGTACGACGCCTGGGGCATGCCGCCCGTCTGGGGCGCACCGAGCGAACAGAAGACGATCCAGATCGACGCCGACCCGATGTCGATCGGTCTCAATCGTCCCGTCGACGTCGGCATCGTCGCCGATGCCAAGAGCGGGCTCGCCGCGCTTCTCGCCGCCGTCCGTGATCGCTGCGAGGCACGCAGCGACGTGCCCGGCCTCGACGAGTACCGGGCGCAGTCGGCGAAGACGATGGAGCTCGGCATCGAGTACCTCGGCAAGACCGGGACGACCGGCGTCAATCCGGGCGCGATGGTGCTCGCCGTGCGCGAGGCCTTCCCCGACAACGCCATCACCGTCCTCGACGGTGGCAACACCACCCTGGTCAGCGTCGCCTACCACCCGATCCTGTCGTCGCCGAGCTTCCTGTACTCCGTGAAGATGGGGTACCTCGGTACCGGCGTCCCCTTCGCCCTCGGCGCCAAGCTCGCCGCGCCCGACCGACCCGTCTGTCTGATCTCCGGCGACGGTGCCATGGGCTTCAACGTGATGGAGCTCGAGACCGCGGCGCGCGAAAACCTCCCGGTCGTGGTCGTCGTCGCCGTCGACGACGCCTGGGGAATGGAAAAGACGGCGTTCAAGGCCCTCGGCTACGGAGCCGACGACTGGGCGGGCCGCGGTATCGAGCTGGGACCGATCCGCTACGACGGCATCGCCGAGAAGCTCGGCTGCCACGGCGAGTTCGTCGACAAGCAGGAGGACCTCGGTCCGGCCCTGCAGCGCGCGATCGCCAGCGGCAAGCCGGCGCTGCTGCACGTCCAGGTCGACAAGGACCTCAATACCGTTCCTCCCGGATGGGAGCAGTTCCGCAGCGCCCGCAACGTCCGCGGCTACTGACTACGGAGGATCGATGAAACTCGTGGGCAAGGTTGCGATCGTCACCGGGGCGGCGCGCGGCATCGGCGCCGGCATCGCCCAGTGCCTGGCCGAGGAGGGCGCGGGCGTCGGCATTCTCGACATCGACGGCGACGAAGCGGCGAAGACGGCGGCGGCGTTGCCGACCAAGTGCGTCGGCATCGCCGCCGACATCTCATCGGAGGCGGCCGCGCGCGATGCCACCGAAGCGGTGGTCGCGCAGCTCGGTCGCCTCGACATCCTGGTCAACAACGCCGGCGGAGGTGGACCGAACGCCCTGACGTCGATCGGCCGTCCGTTCACCAACATCGACGAAGCCGGCTGGGACGACGCGCTCGCCACGAACCTGCGCACCGTCTTCGCGGCGACGAAAGCGGCGATTCCTCACCTGAAGAGCGCCGGCAGCGGCGCCATCGTCAACATCGCTTCGATTGCCGGATTGATCCCGTCGGTGCCGATCCCCGCCTACGGTGCCGCGAAGGCCGGCGTGATCGGACTGACCCGAACCCTGGCGATCGAGCTCGCCGAGAACGACATTCGCGTCAACGCGATCTGCCCCGGCTACCTGTGGACCCGCGCCTGGGAGATGCTCACCGCCGGCCTGCAGATGAGCAACCCGGAGCTGGCGAACGTGCCGCAGCGCGAGATCTTTCTGCGCATCGTCCGCGAGTCGACGCCCCTCGGGCGCGAGCAGACCCCGGGAGACATCGGCAAGCTCGCAACGTTCCTAGCCGGCCCCGACGCGGCGAACATCACCGGGCAGGTGATCGCCGTCGACGGCGGCACGACGTTGATGCACCCCGGACGCTGAACCGGAGCCGCCGATGCATCTCGGGTAGGCTTCGGGCAAGAGGCCGGGCAGTGAGGTTTCGAGCCGGCGCTCGCTTCGACCCCAGCCTCAATCTTCCTGAAATCGTCGTAAGAGGTAGATCGCCAGGTCGCGACGCTCGTCCTCGTCGAGGCCGTAGGCGGGCATCGGTGGTTGCGGCGTTTCGAGGAAGCCGGCGAGGGTGCCGACGTCCCAGCGTCGGTCCAGGGCGGTCAGCGGGTGGTGCACCTCGCCCGTCCCTCCGGGACGATGGCAGGTCGCGCACGCGTGCTTCTCCCACAGGGCTGCGCCGACCGCCTGCGCCGCCGCGATGCGCTCGGCGCCGAACCCAGCGAGCGGATCGCGTGCCGCCGCCGAGGTCGGGCGTCCGCCCGCCGCTCGCGCCTGCGGCTCACCGTGGGCGATCCGGTACACGGACCCGGTGAAGTCGTCGGAGACGTAGAGGGCGCCGTCGGGGCCCACCGCCACATCGACCGGACGGCCGATGACGTCCTCGT
>CALJUJ010000590.1 GCA_937975525.1 uncultured bacterium | reverse complement strand
CTGGACGGTACGACCGTTGAGATCACGCCGCACGAGCTCGTCGTTCCGGTCGTGCCACATTTCGGTGACCGACCCGTCGTTGTCGCGATTCCGGCTGTAGAAGCCGCGCGTCCTGAGATCGAACCCGTAGCTGTACTCCTTGCCGACACCGTCCTGGTCGCGGATCTCGGCGAGCGTTCCGTTCTCGTCGACTGTGATCGTGACGATTCGGCGGATCCTGCTTCGTGCGCAAGTAGCCGTCCTGGTATGTGTAGAGCCAGTCGTAGCCGCGTACGTCGGTCACCTGCGTCAGGTCGGTCCATGTATTCGTAGAGGACCTCGCGGCTCGCGTAGTCGCTGGCGCGCACGAGGTTCGACGCGGCGTCGTACGTGAAGCTCAGCACCTGGAAGCCGTTGTGGTCGAGCAAGCCGGAGATCCGCTCCGCAGTGTCGCGCACGATCGTGCCGACCGTGATGTTCCGGTCCCCGAACCGCGTCGTCTGCCCGTCCGCGTCGAACTCGACCCAGTTCCCCTTGGTGTCCTGCCAGCGGTACACGCCCTGAGAATACGTGATCCAGCGAGTCGGATCGTTCGGTCGCCACACCAGGGCGCCGGACATGATGCCGTCGCAATCGTAGGTCGTCGGGCCGCGCTTCAGCTTCTGCGGGCACGTCTGGGAGCCGTTCGACAGGATCTCGAGCGGCTCCCAATTCGGGTGGAAGACCCAGCGCTGCTCCGCACCGCGCCACTGCCGGGTCACCGACACGAAGCCGCCGAGCACCTTCACCCGCATGTCGTCGACGGTCTCGTTGTACTGCCCGATCGCCGCCTGCGAAGCGGCGCTCGGCCGCGGAGTTCCCACGACGATCAGCGGGAGAGCTATCGGAATCAGCAGGAACCGCACGACGGACTTGCCGTTCATCAGCTGCTCCAACCGGGCCGCCGTGCAATGTTGCTCATCCGCCTGCATCGTCGCCTCCCCCGTCCCCGGAGCCACCGCCGCCTCCGGGGCCGCCACCATGCCCCGGGCCACCGCCGCCAGCGCCGCAACAGATGAAGCAATCGGTGCCGCAGAACTGCTCCGAGATCGGCCTGGGGACGCCGGAGTTCCCCGGCTGCGCACAGCGGGTTCCGCAGCCGCCGGACCACGGTGGGCAACACACCTCACCGAAGGCGTCGCCCTCGGTACACGAGCGTCGACCGGTCACGAATACGGTACAGCTCCCGGTGGTGATGACCTCCCCGTTGGCGCATTCGCTCTCGCCCCCGATGCATGCCGATTCGGCCGGGTCACACCCGCCGCCGCTGGCTGCACCCTCACCCACGTCGGTCAACGCCGTAACTCGGAACGGGAGCCGGACACGCTGTGTCGGCAGCAGCGCCTCGGGCACCGAGGCGAGGAACTCGTAGCGCAATCGCCCGTTCGACCGCGGCGGTACGAATCTCACGTCGTCCGCGCGGATCAATCCGTCGTTCGTCGCGATCAGCTCGCCGTGGAAGACGGCGCCGCGCCGCAGGTTCGGCAGCGACACGCTCGCCGGCTCCAGCACGATCACCGCCACCGGAACCTCCGTTGCGTAGGACGCCGTCAACACCACGTCGTAACGGTCGTAGATCTCCACCTCCTGGACCGACCAGTCGATCGTGATGAGATGATTCACCAGGAAGAGCTCCGCCGCCGCCGGCACCGGAAGCTGCACATCCAGCAGGTCTTCGCGGTCAACTGCCACGAACGGCAGGCGAGGACGTTCAAGCCAGCCGTTCAGCGGGCGGGATCGAAGATCTTCGCTGGCACGTCCTGCTGACCTTCCTCGCGAAAGGCGACAGCTTACTGAGGCGGCAACCGAGGCCGGGTGGTCTGAACCGTGAAGAAACGAATACGCCAGGCAGGATTCGAACCTGCGACCCACGGCTTAGAAGGCCGTTGCTCTATCCCCTGAGCTACTGGCGCGCACGGGCGGATGCCCCCGGCCGCCGCATCGGCCGCCGCCGGGGACATCCGCCGTCGAGTCGGGGTGAGAGGATTTGAACCTCCGGCATCCTGCTCCCAAAGCAGGCGCGCTACCAGACTGCGCCACACCCCGGCGCTGGCGAACCGTAGCAAAGGAAGGCGCCCCGAATCCAGGCCACCACCGGCGACTTCAGCGCGTCACGTGGGCGGCGAGCAGCGCCCGCACCTCGGGCTGCAGCGCAGCCAGCGCACGGGCGCGATGACTGACCCGATTCTTCGTGTCGGGAGCGAGCTCGGCGAAGGTCTTTCCCTCCGGTTCGTACAAGAACACCGGGTCGTAGCCGAACCCACCCTCCCCGCGTGGCTCGCAGGTGATTCGACCTTCGCAGGAACCCTCGGCGAGAACGGTTGCCCCGGTGGGGAGCGCCAGGACGATCGCACAACGAAAGCGCGCGCGGCGATCCGGGGCCGCCACGTCGCGCATCGCCGCGAGCAGCTTGGCGACGTTGGCGGCGTCGTCGGCGTCCTCTCCCGCGTAGCGCGCCGAGCGCACGCCCGGCGCACCGCCGAGGGCATCGACCTCGAGACCGGAGTCGTCGGCGAGCGCCGGCAGGCCACAATGCCGCGCACACGCGAGGGCCTTCTTGCGCGCGTTCGCCGCGAAGGTCGCTCCGTCTTCGACGACCGCCGGGGCGTCGGGCACGTCGGCCAAGGACCGCACCTCGACGCCCGTGCCGGCGAGGAGGCGCCGCAACT
>CALJUJ010000589.1 GCA_937975525.1 uncultured bacterium | reverse complement strand
GACGTGGAGGTGCTCGCCACCCTGCCGGCCCGCCAGCGGGCGGCCGGCCTGGTGGAGGCCATCAAGCACGGGGCGATCCTGGACCGGCGCCTGTTCGAGCGCTTCGAGCGCGAGCTGGAGGCGGTCCGCGAGCTCGATCCCGAGGTGCTACGTCGGTGTGCGCTCGTCGGGTTTCCGGATCGCGTCGTCCGGCGACGTGCCAGCGGTTCCTTGCGCGGCGTGATGGTGGGCGGAACGGGCGTCGTTCTCGACGGGGAAAGTGCGGCCTGCGGCGCGGAGTTCTACGTCGCGATCGAGGTGGAGCACGCAGCGCGCGGCGCGCGCTCCGAAGCGCGGGTGCGCACGGCGAGCGCGATCGAGCCGGCCTGGCTCGCGGAGCTTCTGCCGGGCAACGTGCGAACCGAGCGGCACGTGGTCTTCGACGAGTTGCGTGAACGCGTGATCGGACGACTCCGTCGCACCTACCTCGGTGTTCCGCTCGAGGAGATGGTGGACACGGACGTCGACCCGTCGCAGGCCGCGTCGTTGCTGGCCGAGGTTGCGCGGGCCGATCCCGAGCGAGCGTTTTCTTCGGGGGAAGCGGAGCGAGCCCTTCTGGCTAGGTTGGAGTTCTTGCGGACCTGGTTGCCGGAGTCCGACGTGCCGGCCGGAGACCGGCTGTGGGACGACGTGCTCGTCGCCAGCTGCGCCGGCCGCACGAGCCTGGCCGAGCTGCGGCGGGTGTCGCTCGTGTCCGCGCTCCGCGGGGCGCTTCCACATCACGTGCGCGCGCTCGTCGACGCGGAAGCTCCGGTCGAGATCACGCTGCCCAGCGGGAGGCGCGCGGCGATTCGTTACGAGGACGCGCGGGCTCCCGTGGTCGCGGCACGCGTGCAGGAGATCTTCGGCTTGGCCGGTACGCCGTGCCTGGCCCGCGGTCGAGCGCGGCTGGTGGTCGAGATTCTCGCGCCGAACATGCGCCCGGTGCAGCGTACCGACGACCTGAGTAGCTTCTGGCAGCGCGGCTACCCGGAGGTGCGCAAGCAGCTTCGCGGCCGCTACCCGAAGCACGATTGGCCGGAAGACCCGCTGACGGCCCGACCACTCCGCGCGCGGGAGGTCCGCGGCCGTCGCCGATGAGCTCCCGCGCGAACGACCGCGAGCCGACTCACTTCAGATCGGCGCGTGTGTAGTCGAGCAGGGTCCGTGCGATGATCAGGCGCTGGATCTCGCCGGTGCCCTCGTAGATGTCGGTGATGCGGACGTCGCGGAACCACTTCTCGAGAAGGAGCTCGCGTGAAACGCCCAGGGGGCCGAGGATCTCGATGCAGCCCTGGGTGATCTCCTGTACCGCGCGTCCCGTCTTCGCTTTGCAGACGGACGATTCGAGGTTGTTCGGAAGCTTCTGATCGGCGAGCCAGGCTGCCCGAAGAATCGACAGTCGCGCCGCCTCGAATTCGGCTTCGAGGCGGAGAAACTTCTCCACGATGCCCGAGCGAGAGAGGTGACCGCCGCCGTAGGCGATCTCGAAACCGGCCTCCGCGAGCTTCTCGCGGGTGAGATCGAGTGCGGCTTCCGCCATCCCGAGGCCGATGGCGGCGACGAAGGGTCGCGTCATGTTGAACGTCTTCAGCACGCCGCTGAAGCCGCCCGAACCGCCCTTGGGGATCGATTCGTCCAGCCCGAGGAGATGATCCTTGGGAACGCGGCAATCCTCGAAGATGTAGTGCGCCGTATCGTCCGCACGGATGCCCAGCTTCTTCTCTTTGCCGGCGACGATGAAGCCGGGCGTATCCTTGAGCACGAGAAACGACTTGATTCCGGCGCGCCCGGCCGACTTGTCGATGGTCGCCCAGACGACGACGCCATCGGCTCGGCAGCCCGTCGTCACGAAGATCTTCTGTCCGTTCAGAACGTAGTGGTCGCCGTCCTTGACGGCCGTGGTGGTGATCCGCGACGGATCGGAGCCGCACCCCGGCTCGGTGATCGCCATCGCCAGGATCAGCCCGCCCCACTTCTGCTTCTGTTCCTCGGTTCCCGCGGCCATCAGCGCCGAGTTGCCGAGACCGCGCTCCTGACGCCTCAGGCGGACCGAGTAGTCGCCCCAGGTCTGACCCATCGCGATCAGGGTGCTGATCGTGTTCATCGATGTGTCCTGGTCGGTGCGATCCCCCATCTTGTGGATGAAGCTCGGGTGGCTCTCCGCCTCGGGGAGCTTCTGCGGAGGAAACTCGTGCTCGTTCTCGTCGTAGTGCCGTGCGTACTTGCGGGCGATCAACGCCTCCGAGCGGACCGCGGCGAGGACGCTTTCGTCATTGGGAGTCAGCTGAAAGTCGATCATTTCTTCACCTCCGATGCAGCGACGTCAGACGCTGCCGACGCCTTCGAGCACGCCGAGGGTGCGCGCGTTGCGGTACCACATCTCGACCGGGTTATCGCGGATGAACCCGTGCCCGCCGAGAACCTGTACGCCGTGGTCGGCGATCCACATGGCCTTCTCGGTGACGAACAGCCGCGCGAGGTGGGCGCTCTTCGTCGCATCGACGCCGGCCTCGAGCTGGCTCGCTGCCTTCCATGTCATCCATCGTGCGCAGTCGATCTCCATGTGCATCTCGGCGAGCCGAAAGGCGATCGACTGCTTCTTCGCGATCGGTTCATCGAAGGCGACCCGCTCCTTCGCGTAGGGCACGCAGTAGTCGAGTACGGCCCGTGAGAGGCCCGTCAGCACGGCGACGAGCGCGGTGCGCGACTGGTTCACGATGCGGCCGACGTCGGCACCGTCCTCGCCGCCGAGGCGAGCGTCGGCGGGGACCCGTACGCCGTCGAGTTGCAGGCTCGCCGTGGGCAGCGACTTCAATCCGAGGTGGAGCTCGCGGTCGCCGATGGTGAGGCCGCTCGCGTCGCGTTCGACGATGAAGGCGTCGGGGCGATCACCATTGCGAGCGATCACCAGAAAATGCTCGGCACGGTCCGCCAATACGACGAACGACTTCTCGCCGTGCAGGACATAGCCGCCACCATCACGCTCGGCGCGGGTGTCGAGACGTTCGACGTCGAAGGCCGGTCGCGGCTCGATCAGGGCGATCGCTGCGGCGTGGAATCGCTCGCCGCAGAATGCGGGCAGCAGCGCCTGGCGCTGCTCGGCGCTCCCCTGATCCGCGATCGCGTAGGCGAACCCCGAGGCCGCGGTCGCGGCGAGCGCGAGCGCGGCATCTCCGTGGGCGAGCTCTTCGAGGACGATGGCGTTGGTCAAGGGCGATCGTGGGGACCCATAGCCACCGACGTCCTCGCCGAGCTGGGTCGCGGCGAGCCCGAGCTCCCAGGCCTGTTCGAGAAACGCGTCGGTGACCGATTCGCTCTCGTCGCAGTCGCGGGCGATCGGGCGCATGGCTTGCGCGGCGAAGCTTCGCATCGCGTCGCGTGCGCTTTCCTGCTCTTCCGAGGGGGAAAAAGAGATCATGCGGAACTCCTCGCTTTCCGGGCGCGGGACGCCTTCGTCGCTTTGGACTTCGCCTCGTGTGCCCGAGAGATCTGGTGAAAATAGTGGTCCATCGCCTCGCGTGCACCATCCTTGCTCATGCGACCGTCGCGATAGACCTCGCGTGGGTCGGTGATGCCGAGCGCGACGGCGCACCACACGCGCGCATCGGCGGTGTAGCGTACGTCGGCGTGGTCGGCGAAGCCGGCATTCACCGTGCAGCTGCCGTTGACGATGCGTACGGTCCATACGCCACCGCCGAGGCCCGACAGGCGGATCTCGAAGGTCAGGTCGACGCCTTCGGCCCGATCCTCCCGCAAGAGGAACGGGAGCGATTCGAGAATGGATTGGGCCGAGGTGGCGCTGAATCGGTTGGGATCGACGTTGAGATCTTCGAGACCGTGGCGCAGGTACCAGCGTGCCAACGCGGCAATGATGGGCTCCAGGGCGCGGCCCTTTTCGGTGACGGCATAGGCCGGCCGGGTGCCGTTCTTGTGGGCGGCGACGAAGCCTCCTGCGGCCAGCTTGCGCAGTCGGCTGGAGAGCACGCGCGGAGCGATTCCGGTGCGGATGCGGAGCTCTTGGAAACCCTTCGGGCCGTCGAGGAGCTGGCGAACGAGGACGAGGGTCCAGCGGTCGCCGATGACGTCGAGCGCGCGGCCGACGGGACAGAAGATCTGCCCGGGGGGCAGCATGGGCGCCGCCGGGCGCGGAGACTTGACGGAGCGCGACGCCATCGCCTGCAGTTCCTATCACGAACGCAAGCAAGTATTCAATAGATACTTTGATCGGTGTCGCCGGCCGGGCTAGCGCTCGCGCTGGTCGACCTTGCCGAGCCAGCCGCCGGCGCGGCGCATCCACTCGAGAACCGTGTCGCCGACCCCCGGAGCGAGAGCGGCCAGCTTCTCGAGCGTGCCGAGACCGGGCGGGACGCTGACCTCGTACAGTCGGAATCGCGCCGCGACGAAGATCGCCCAGACCACCCACGATGCCGGCATCTGCAGGGCTTCCGGCCATTGATCGGTGAACTCGGAATGCGACGCGGCTCCGCGCGCCATCGGGGTATCGACGACGCCGGGCGTGACCAGGGCGACGTGAACCGATTGCCCGACCAACTCCGTGCGCAGCGCTTCCGTGAGGCCGATCAGCGCGAACTTGGATGCACAGTAGCCGCCCAGCGGCGTGACGCCCCGGCGCCCGGCCAACGAGGCGACGTTCACGACGCAACCGTCGCCCAACCGTTGCATGCGCGTGACGGACTCGCGCAAGACGAGCCACGCGCCAACCAGGTTCACGTCCAGCATGGCGCGCAAGTCCGCGGCGCGCATCTCGGTCACCGGCGCCGGGATCAGCAGGCCGGCGTTGTTCACCACGACGTCGAGGCCGCCCAGTTGGTCCTCGGCCGCGGCGACGGTGGCGCGTACGGCGCCTGCGCGAGTGACGTCGCAAGGCAGGACGACCGCGTGACCTCCTCGCGCTTCGATCTCGTGCCGGACTTCTTCGAGCGCCAGCGGGCGGCGGGCGACCAGGGCG
>CALJUJ010000588.1 GCA_937975525.1 uncultured bacterium | reverse complement strand
AACCCGGCGATGATACAGCAGGAGTACCGGTCCGACCATGCACACCTGGCGTGGCTCGCCACGCTGTGTGGTCGCGGCTGGCACGAACATGGCCGTTCAGCCGATTCGATAAACGGATCCTCGCGCGCCCTGACTTGCGATGGGCACTGGTCGTAAGGCGGCGCTCCCCAACCCCAGCGCATGGATGGCGTGCATCCCACATCGGCTCGCTTCGCCCGACACGCTCCAACCTCGGGTTGTCTCGAACTGGCTTCCTCGGCCGGACGTCACTATTCTCGAAGCCGAGATAGGGCACGCACGATGACGGAATTCCTGGCGATGTACAGCAACGAGATGTTCTGGACGTTCCCGATGGCGGCCGCCGCCATCAGTACCTTCGCCTTCCTTCTCTTTGCTGCGCCGCTGACATGGCTCGCGGCAGTCGATCCGCCGGCCTTGCGCAAGTATCGTATCCAGACGCGGAAGCCGCGGCCGCAGGAGCTGGTCGGCCCGTCGCTGCGCGCTTGGGCCGTGAACAACCTGGCGCTCTTCCTCATCGTGCTCGCCGCGTGGCCGCTGCTGCGGCACTCGTCCATTCATGCCGGTCCACTGCCGGCGTGGTGGGTAGTCGCACTGCAGCTGGTGTTCTTCGTCTACCTCGACGACTTCCTCTTCTACTGGGCGCACCGCGCCATGCACACGCAATGGCTCTACAAGCGCATCCACGGCTGGCATCACACCATCGTCACGCCCTGGGCCATCACCGGACACTACATGCATCCGCTCGAGTACGTCGTGACCGGCACGGTGGCGCTGATCGGGCCGCTGCTCGTCGGCGCGCATGTGGTCACCCTGTGGATCTGGCTGGCGTTCCGACAGTGGGAAGCCGCCGAGGGGCACTGCGGCTACGACTTCCCGTGGAGCCCGACCCACCTGATCCCCGGCAGCGACGGTGCCGTGCACCACGACGTCCACCACGCCCGCGTGCGCGGCAACTACGCCGGCTTTCTCGCCGTCGTCGACGGCCTCTTCGGCACCTATGCGCGCGGCTATGCCGACAGCCTGCGCGAGCGCCGCGGCTGGGTCGCGCCGAACCTGGTCGGCGGTGACCGCTGACCGCCGCTCTCAGAACAGCTGCAACAGGATCAGCACGAGCCCCAACTGAGCGACGAAGAACAACACCGTGCGGACGATCTTGATGCCCGCGGTGTAGACGATCGCGTACGCGAGTCGCGCCCAGAAGAAGATCGTCGCACAGAGAGCGGTCGTGCCATTGGCCTCGCCCGCAACATGGGCAACCAGAACCAGGGCCGCGAACGGAAGAAGGTTCTCGACCAGGTTCGCGTGCGCCCGCTTCGCCCTTGCCGCCCAGGCGGGGAGCTCGAACGGCGTGTCGCGGTTGCCGAGCCCCCATTCGGCGCCGCCCGGCGCCTGCATCTCGCCGAGCACGTATACCAGGGGCATCACCAGGCAGAGTACGGTCGCCCACACCAACATCCAGAGATCGGTCGTCATGCATGCACCTCCGCGCCGACGATAGTGCCGAGCGTGCTCGCGACTCAATCGCCGGACACGAGACAGCCCGCGCCCGAACGCTCAGCTGCGGACCTTGCGGAAACAGGTGCGGACTTCGTCGACGTAGATCTCGGGAACTTCGAAAGCAGCGAAGTGTCCGCCGCGGTCGAGCTCGTTCCAGTGCATCAACTCGCCGAAGCGCTTCTCCGCCCAACGCTTGGACGTGCGGAAGATCTCCTTGGGAAAGATGCTGCAGCCCACCGGAACGCGGACCGGGTCGAACGGAACGTTGCGAAAGCTCTCCCAGTAGAGCCGCGCCGAAGAAGCCGCCGTGCCCGGCAGCCAGTAGAGCATCACGTTGTCGAGGAGCTGGTCGCGGCTGAGCGCGTTC
>CALJUJ010000587.1 GCA_937975525.1 uncultured bacterium | reverse complement strand
TGCAGGCATCCACGGCGGTCGTCCGTCAGGTGTAGGAGGGGTCGATCTCGAGGTGGTTGCCGCGCTGCCAGGCCGCCGCGTCGGCGGAGGCCTGGGCGTCGTAGCCGTCGACCATGGCGACGATGCGTCCGTCGCGGCAGGTGACGGTCGATCGCCCGCGCAGCAGGAACGGCTCGAGCCCTTCCTTTTCGTAGGTGACCTGCCAACCGATGCGGATGGTGTCGCCGTCGACCTCCGGGCCGTCGACCACTTCAATGCGGCGCTTGTCGAAGCGACGATCGAAGCCGTCGAGCGACTTCTTCAAGCCGGCGAAGACCGCACTGCGCCCGGCGAGTTGGCAGCCGAAGAGCTCCGAATCGACGTGGTAGGTCGCGTCCTCGTCGAAGTAGCCTTCGAGACGCTGCCAATCGTCGTCGACGACCGTCTTTTCGAAGTCCTGGGCGTAAGCGAGAAAGAGCGCGAGTGGTTCCATGGGAGCGTCACACCACGGTTTCGCTCTCGAGACAACCCGGGCCGTCGCGCCCGCCGAGCACCTTGCCGACGCGGTAGACGGGCTTGTTCTGCGACTCGTGGTACGTACGCACGAGCAGCTCTCCGACGAGTCCCGTGCTGATGAACTGCAGGCCCATGATCGCCAGGAGGATGCCGAGCCAGACGATCGGACGATTGGCCAGCTCGACCCCGAGAACGAGGCGCTGCATCCCCATGACACCGAGGATGCCGAGCCCGACGGTCTCGAACAGCATGCCGATGCCGCCGAAGATCTGGATCGGCCGCGTCGAGTAGGTCGACAGGAACTTGACCGTGATCAGGTCGAGCACCACCCGAAACGTGCGCGAGAGCCCGTACTTCGACGCTCCCGCGACGCGGGCACGGTGGTGCACGGGGACTTCACGGATCTCGGCCCCGACGTCGCTGGCGAGCGCCGGAATGAAGCGGTGCATCTCGCCGTAGAGACGCAACCCGGCGACGACGTCGCGCCGGATCACCTTCAACGTGCAGCCGTAGTCGTGCAGGCGCACCCCCGTGCTCCACCCGATCAGGGCATTGGCGATGCGCGACGGCAGCAGCCGGGTGAGAAAGTCGTCTTGTCGCTCGCGGCGCCAACCCGCGACGACGTCGACTCCGTCGTCCAGGGCGGCGATCATTCCCGGGATGTCGGCCGGATCGTTCTGGCGGTCGGCGTCGAGGGTCACGATCACGTCGCCACGTGCATGGTCGAATCCGGCGGCCATGGCCGCAGTCTGGCCGAAGTTGCGTCGCAGCAGAACGACGACGACGTGCGGATCCTCGGCGTGCAGCTCTTCGAGGACCGGACGGCTGCCGTCGCGGCTGCCGTCGTCGACGAAGACGATCTCATAGGGCTCGAGCGCGCCCAGCGCCACGCCGAGCTCGGCGTGGAGCGGACGCAGGTTCTCGAGCTCGTTGTAGACGGGAATGACGATCGAAAGCATCTCCGCTCGACGCGCCTCTCCTCGCTCCGCGACCTTCACGCGTCCGCCGACCGATCGACGCGCGCCGGCTCCTCAGACGCTCTCGATGTTCGTCAGCGAGACGAACTGCCGATAGCGGCGCTCGATGTCGTCTTCGCTGAGCGAGCGCAGGCGATTGAGGCCGAAGTCCTCGACGACGTACGAGGCGAGGACGCTGCCGTAGACGATGGCGCGGCGCAATCCGACTTCCGACGTGTCGCCCGAGCGCGCGATCTGGCCCATGAATCCGCCGGCGAACGTGTCACCAGCCCCCGTCGGGTCGAAGACCTGCTCCAGCGGGAAGGCCGGGATCGCGAACACGGCATCCGCGGAGAACTGGATCACGCCGTACTCGCCGCGCTTGATCAGGACGCGTTCGGGACCCATCTCCAGGAGCTTCCGTGCGGCACGCACGACGTTGGCCTCGCCGCTCAGCTGCCTCGCCTCCTCGTCGTTGATGACGAGGATCCCCACGCGCGAAAGAAGCTGCTCCAGGTCGCTGCGCGCACTGGAGATCCAGTGGTTCATGGTATCGCAGCCGACGACGCCGGGCGCGTGCAGCTGGTCGAGGACCCGGGCCTGCAGCTTGGGGTCGATGTTCGCGAGGAACACGTACTGCGAATCCCGATGGTCCTCGGGGAGCTCGGGGTCGAAGTTGGAGAACACGCCGAGATCGAGATCGAGCGTGTCGCGCTGGTTCATGTCCTCGTGGTAGCGGCCGCGCCAGGCGCCGGTCTTTCCGGCCTGGCGTTGGAGGCCGCGAACGTCGATGCCGGACGCGGTCAGCGCGTCGATCTCCTCCTGGGGAAAATCGTCGCCCACCGTGGCGATCATGCGCACCGGTGCGAAGTAGCTGGCGGCCACGGAGAAGTAGGTCGCCGCACCACCGAGGGCGCGTTCCGCACTTCCGTGGGGAGTTTCGATCGAGTCGTAGAAAACGGATCCGACGACGAGAATGCTCACAATGGGATTCCTTTCGGGTCTGGTCGCAACCGGGTCGATGGCGACGTCGCCGGCCGCGGGGCCGGCAGCGCCTTCAGCGCATCACCCTGCCGATGATCGGCTCCAGGTCGCGACGTGTCTTCGCGGGCACGGTGGCGGGGTCGGTGATGACGGCGTTCTCGAGCGCGGTTGCGCACGCACACGAGCGCGGCGACGCGACCCGCGGCGCCGCCGCGGCCACGACGCGGCGAGCAAGAGCGACGTGGACGTGCAGGATGCACAGCATGTCCGCGATCACGACGTTGGCGTGCTCGGCGTGCCAGCAGTCGTAGTCGGTCGCCAGGGCCAGCGTGGCGAAGCAGATCTCGGCCTCGCGGGCCAGCTTCGCCTCCTGGAGGTTGGTCATGCCGATGATGCTCGCGTCCCAAGATCGGTACAGGTGCGACTCCGCGCGCGTCGAGAACTGCGGACCTTCCATGCACACGTAGGTCCCGCCGGCGTGCACCGTGGCGCCGACTCCGGCCGCAGCCTCGACGAGCAGGCGGGACAGGTCGGCGCAGAACGGCTCGGCGAAAGCCACATGGGCCACGATGCCGTTGCCGAAGAACGTGCTCGGGCGCCGGAACGTGCGATCGATCAACTGGTCGGGCACCACCAAGTGTCCCGGCTCGATCTCCGCCCGCAGGCTACCGACCGAGGCTACCCCGATCACCCACTCGGCGCCGAGCTTCTTCATGCCGTAGAGGTTGGCTCGGTAGGGAACCTCGCTCGGCAACAGGCGATGGCCGCGGCCGTGGCGAGGCAAGAACACGAACCGCGTCGCCGCGGCGGTGCCGACGACGTACTCGTCGGAAGGCTCGCCGAACGGCGTGTTCAGGCGCACGCGCTCGACGTTCTCGAGACCCTCCATCTCGTACAGACCGCTGCCACCGATGACCCCGACCGTATTCACGCGTGCTCCTCAGACTTGAACGATGGCGAGCCGCGGGCCCGCCGAGAGCTCCAGACGGTCGACGCTACCGAGAACGTCGCCGTCGATCATGTACTGGGTCGGCTGCGCGAACTCAACCACGACCTCGCGCGCGAGGTTGTCGTAGAGGCCAGGATCACGCAGCGGCCATCCCGCCTTCAGGTGCGGCAGGCGGGCGGCGAGCCGCGCGGGCGACGGGCGTCCTGCCAGGAGATGGAAATGCCCAGGTTTGCGGTCGGCCAGGTACGCGACACGAAAGCCGAGACCGAACTCCGCGACTCCGGCAGCGAAGATCACGCTGAACTGGTCGGCGGCGAGTACTTCTTCGTCGCATCGGACCGACGCAGCGATGGGATCGAAGAGGGCTCGGGCCATGCCGATGCCCGTAGCCGCAGAGAGAGCCGCTTCGACGGTGACCCGCAACGCGGCGAGCGGGCCGCGTCTCGGCCTTGCGTAGTAGCTCTCGAGAAAGCGGACGATCGCGCCGCTGCCGACGAGAAAGCCCAGCTCGCGGCCGTTCACCCGAATGAGGTTGCGCCACGTCGTGCCGTGCAAAGGGGTGCTACGATGCCGCTGTGCCGCCCGGGCCAACACCGCTTCCGGCGTGCCCTTCCTGTAGCCGACGGCGCGAGCGATCGTGTTCATGGAACCACCCCGCAGCGGCAAGAAGGGCGGCAGCGGATCGTCACCGTAGGCACGGGCCAGCGCCGTCAGGCTACGGAAGTAGCTTCCATCACCCCCGCATACGGCGAACACGTCGATGTCGCGCTCGTGCATCGTCCGCGCCGCCGCGTCGAGCGCGGCGATCCCGTCGGGCTCGATGACGAACCCCGCGTCGCCGACGGCGCGCTCCAGCGCGGAGCGACGATCACGGCGCTTTCGATTGGCCCCCGCCTGCGGGTTGGTGACGACCCCGATTCCCCCCACGGTCAGCCAGCTCGCACGGGTGCACCAATCCCGTCTTCGCGGTCGGCGAGCGCCAGCTGGCCACAGGCCGCCTGGATGTCGCGCCCGCGGCTACGTCGCACGGTCGCGTTGACGTGCGCATCGAGCAATCGTCGACGAAAGCGCTCGATCACGTCCGCGGACGACGGACGGTACGACGAGCCCGGGAACGGGTTGAACGGAATCAGATTGACCTTCGCCCGAATCCCGGCCAGCAGGCGAATCAAGCGCCGTGCGTCATCGAGCGAATCGTTGACGTCTTCGAGCATGACGTACTCGAAGGTGATTCGCCGGCGCTGTGGGATCGGCAGCTCGCGACAGGCCCGCATGAGCTCGGCCAGCGGAAAGCGCCGATTGACCGGCATCAGCCGATCACGCAGCTCGTCCGTCGTCGCCGTCAGTGAAACCGCGAGCAGCACGTCCGTGTCC
>CALJUJ010000586.1 GCA_937975525.1 uncultured bacterium | reverse complement strand
TTCGCGGGTGTGCGGGAACGTGCGTAGCCGCCCGTCGCGCTACGCCGCGGACCGCCTCGAGCTCGCCGCTGGGCCGTAAGGCGGGCTCGACTACATCGACCCGCTGCTCGAGCAGTCGGTGGACCTCCTCTCGACCCTCTCGCCCGACGACCTGAACGCGCGCTGCACGACGGTGGGCGGAGCCGAGATGCGGGTCTGGAAGTGGCTGCGCCTCATGGTCGAGCACGAGATCCACCACCGCGGTCAGCTCTACGACATCCTCGCCGCGCTCGGGGTGGAGGCCCCGCCGCTCTACGGGCTGACGGAGCCCGAGGTGCGGGCCCGCAGCAGCCCCGGCGACGTCAGTCCTCGTCGTTGAGGAGCAGCCAGCGCTTCAGCCGATCGATGTCCTCGGAGTCGTCGATCGTGAACCGCCGTGCCACGTCGATCGGCTCGGGCGCCTCCCGCCCGGCCAGGCGCGCCATGTCCGCGGCAACGTAGACGACCAGGCGGTCACCGTGGTCCTCGATGTCGGTGACCATGCTCATGTTGATCCATCGGCTTCCCACGCGGAGGAAGGCGAAGGGTCGGGCGCGCCGGGCCATGGTTGTGCGCTCGCTGTCACGTCGGGATGCGGGGCGTCGCAAGGTCGGGAGATCGCCGCCGGGGGGCCAGAGCGCCCGCCGTCCAGTAGCGCGGATCTGCAGACATTTTAGCTTCAATGAAGCTTCCGTTAATCGATGCATTCGAGGTCAGCGATGTCCCCCCCCGTTCCCGAGCGCCTCTCGGTCGTCGACGAGATCAAGCAGACCAAGCCGTTTCCGACCAAGAGCGCGGAGGCGTACGTGGGCCTGCTCCGCACCGCGGACGAGTCCAAGCGACACCTCGGCGATCTCCTGGAGCCGGCCGGCGTGACGCTGCAGCAGTACAACGTCCTGCGGATCCTGCGCGGGGCCGGCGAGGACGGGCTGCCGACCCTGACCGTGGCCGAGCGCATGATCGAGCGCACGCCAGGCGTGACCCGGTTGATCGACCGGATGGAGACCAAGGGGTGGGTCGAACGGCGCCGCTGCACCGAGGACCGGCGTCGGGTGTGGTGCAAGATCACGAAGAAGGGCCTCGACCTCCTCGAGGGGCTCGACCGGCCGATCGAGGCGGTGGACGCGCTCTTCGACGCGGCGCTGCAGCCGGACGAGCTCGCGCGGCTCATCGAGTACCTCGACCGCCTTCGCGCCGAGCAGTTGCTCCACGCGGCGGCGATCGGCCGGTTGCCCCACCAGTGTTTCCAGATCGTCGCGGGCCGACCGCATGAAGTGCGACCACGTGTCCAACTTTCGCAACACGCGCGGCATGGTTTCGTAAAGTTGTTCGACTTCACGATCGCTGCCAATCCGCTTGCCGTAGGCCGGATTGCATATGACACATCCGTACTGGCGAGACGACGAGAACTCGCGGAAATCGTGCTGTTGGAAGTGGATGTCGTCTGCCACGCCGGCCTGTTCCGCGTGGTAACGAGCCAATTTCAGTGCCTCGGCATCGACGTCGGTTGCCAGAATGCGCAGCGGCAGGGCAGGGCTAGCCAGGTCGGTGGCCTCTTCGCGGGCCGTTCGCCAAACTTTCGGCGAGAACGGGGGCCAATGTTCCGCGGCGAACGCGCGCATTTTTCCCGGGGCCATGTGGCGACCCCATAGTGCCGCTTCGATGGCGATGTTGCCGGTTCCGCAGAACGGGTCGGC
>CALJUJ010000585.1 GCA_937975525.1 uncultured bacterium | reverse complement strand
TGGCGCATGCCCGAGCTCGAGGGTGCGACCGTGGCCGAGGTGCGGTTGCGCTGGTCGAAGCGCCTGACTCCGGCGCAGAAGGCGCGGGTCGAGGCCGAGATCGAAGCGCTGCCGAAGCTGCTCGAAGGCCTCGGCTACGGTCCGGTCGAGATGGAACGCTCGTTCGTGCGGCGGCGGCGCAAGCCCTGAGGGATGCGACGTTTCGCGCGCACGCTGGTCGCTCTCGTCGCGCTCGCGGCGGGCGGCTGCGAGGATCCGCCCCGGGTTCCCTACATCCGCCCCGAGCTGGCGCAGTGGCCGCCAGCCACGCCGCCGACCAGCGTGCTCCAGGCACACGTGTTCACGACCGGCCGGGTGGGCATGCCGGAGGTGCTTCTCCGCCGCGGCGGCAGCCCCTCCGTCGCCCGCGAGCTGCCTGCGATCGCCTACGTGCTCGAGCACCCCGACCGCGGCTGGATCGTCGTGGGAGCGGGACTCGACGCGGAGTCCGAGCCAGTCGCGCCTCCGGGAGGCGGTGTTCTCGTCGGCTTGCTTTCGGGCTCGGTCGAGCCGAGCCGCAGCCTGGCCGAACAGATGGATGACGCGGGTCTCGACCCGGCCTCCGTGCGGCTGGTCGTCCTACCGACCTTGCGACCGGAGCATGCCGGCGGCGCGGAGGTGTTCACCCAGGCGGAGGTCGTCGTTTCCGCCGTCGAGCGGCGTCACGCGGCGGCCTCTCCCGGCTATCGGAAGGCCGATTTCGATGAGATCGAGAATTGGCGTGAGATCGAGTTCGGCTCGACGGGCCTCGGCACCTTCCCGGCGAGCGTCGATCTGCTGGCCGACGGAAGCGTCGTGCTGATCGAAGCCGGCGGCTGGACGCCAGGTGCGATGATCGTGCTCGTGCGTCTACGGGGAACGCCGGTGCTGTTGGCTTCGGCGCTGGCGCTGATCGACGAGCATGCCCGCTATGCGGCCAAGCCGACCGCAGTATTCGATTTCGACCGCTGGTGGCAGCGCATCTGGGAGCTCAAGCGATTCGCCGACCTCGAGCCCGATCTCGTCGTCGTCAGCGGCGACGGGCCGCAGGCGTGGGCGGCGGCGCAGCCCGACGCCGTGGTCGTCCATGCGGCACCGTCGCTGCCCGATCCGGATACGCGTCCGACGCCCGACGCGCTGCGCCGTCTCCTGCCGCAGTGAACGCGACTTCGGGGCTACTCGTCGCGTTCGGGCTTGTTGCGCTGCTTGCAGGGGCAGTCGCCGCTCCCGGCCTTCGCCTCGGCCTTCATCGCGCCCTTGGCGCATTCGGCGCTG
Organism: uncultured bacterium; assembly: GCA_937975525.1. Classification (GTDB taxonomy): domain Bacteria; phylum Desulfobacterota; class Binatia; order HRBIN30; family HRBIN30; genus CALJUJ01. Next base: position 5,177 of record CALJUJ010000585.1, on the reverse strand, counting down.
CCGCAACAGCCACCGCCGGCCATGCAGCCTCCCGCGGCAGCAGCATCGGCGGCCGCAGCCGCGGGGGCCGCCTCGGCGGCAGCGGCAGCTTCCGCCGCGTTCGCCTCGTCAGGGCTGCCGCAGTCATCGGCCCAGGCCGTTCCCGCCCCGAGGCTCAACGCCGCGAGGATCGCCAAGGTAGGAATCCACTGAATCATTTCATCTCCTCCTGATCGGTTGGTTGGCCTGCGGCCAACCGTGAGACTACAGACTAGCGGCGGAGGTGGAAACCACCCAGGCGCCGCGTCGGATCTGGTCGAGGCGTTCGGGGGTGAGCGGCACGAAGGTGCCGGCGGCGTCGTCGCGCACGTACACGGCATCCGTCATGCGCGTCGGATCGTAGCCCTGACGCTGCAGCTCGGCCTTGCGGTGGGTCAGCACGCCGGTGACGTCGATGCGCGCCGTGACCCGCACGAAGAGCGGTCGGGCCGGTTCCGGCAGGCTTTGTACCGACGCGTAGAAGGCGTCGGCTGAGAAATCGCGTTGCGGCGCCGGTACCACCACCGCCATGGGACAGTGATCCGAACGTCCCGGCACGGTGACCGCGAAGACACAAGCCTCGTCGATCTCGCCGCCCGCGGTCAGCGCCTCGCCGACGGCGAGCGTCGTCACCAGCGTGCCGCGGCAGACGAAGGCGTCGCGCGCGCGGTCGACGAAGGCGTAGGTGCCGTCCTCGTTGCGCCGGAGCAGATCGCCACTGCGCAGCCAGCGATCGCCGCGGCGGAAGGCGTCGCTGACGATGCGCGGGGCGAGACGCGCACGCTCCACCGGCCCGTCGTCGGGGATCAATGAACGCGACTCCATGCGTTGCAACAACTCGCCTACCTCGCCGTCCGCGCAGACCGTCAGCAAGCCGTCGTCGTCGCGCAGAAGCTCTCCGGTCGCGACGTCGGTACGCGCCAGTCGGATCGTTCCGTTGAGGCCGGGCAGGGGGCGACCGACGGATTCGGGTCGATCGTCGAAGTCCACCAGGCAGACGTTGCTTTCGGTCTGGCCGTAGATCTCGATGACCTGCTCGAGCGCCAGGTGCCGCCGAAATCGATCCCACACGTCGGGGCGGAGGCCGGAGCCGATCGCCAGGCGCAGGGACATGCGGTCGGCGGGTGGCTGCGGCTCGCGCACCAGGTAGCGGCCGAGCTCGCCGGTGTAGACCAGGACCGTCGCCTGGTGGCGCACCAGATCCTCCAGGCAGGCGGCGGCCTGGAAGCGGCGGCGCGAGGCGAACACGCCGCCGGCAGCGACGGCGACGGCGAAGCCGAGGAAGTTGCTCTGGGCGTGGTAGAGCGGCAGCGGCGCGTAGACGACGTCGTCAGCGCGGATCGCGAACACCACGCGGCCGATGCTGCCGGCAGCCAGGTAGCGACCGTGGCTGACCTGCGTCGGGCGCGGCGTGCCCGTGGTTCCGGCGGTGAACATGTACAGGAAGGGGTCGCTCGCGCGCACCCCGACGTCGGCAGGTTCCTGGCGGGGCGCCGCCGCCAGCGCTGCGTCGAGGGGCTCGACATGCGGCGGCAGTTGCGCCGGGTCCCCCTGGCCCCAGAGCGTCAAGCTGGCGCTCTCGGGCGGGGCTGCCGCGCGTGGAAGGCAGGCGGCGTCGGTGAACACGTGACGCGCCTGCGACGAGCGTAGGGCATGGCTGAGCGCGGCGCCGCTCAGGTGCGTGTTGATCAACGCCGCCACCGCACCGGTCTTGGCCGCCGCGACCTGGGCCATCAGCAGCGTCGGGCTGTTCTCCATCATGATGGCCACCGGCTCGCGGCCGACGCCGGCGCTGCGCAGCACGGCGGCGAACGCGTTGGCGCCTGCGTCGAACGTGCCGTACGTCATCTCCTCACCGGCGAAACGGAGAAGCGGCCGATCGGGATCGGATTGGGCGCGATCGCGCACCAGCGTGCCCAAGGTCTGCTTGGGTTGCAGCCGGACGCGCAACGCCGTGGCGGCCGCTCGCAGCCAGCGCCGGCGTGCTCGAAAATCGCCCTTCGCCATTCGCGTCGCAGATAGCGAGCCGGCATGGTGCGGCGCAAGCCGCAGGTGACGGCGGCCGGCGTCGCCCGATTCCCGAGCCGGAGAAGGTGCTTGCGGCTTTCCGGCGAGGCGCCGTGCTGCCCCGGAATTGGGTGGACAATCGCCGCGGAGAATGTGTAAATGCCCGCTGTTATGGATCAAGGGATCGGTGCCGAATGAGGATTCACGACCTTCCGAGGACGGGATGGGTGTTGCTGTGCCTGGGTGCGCTGTTGGCGGTCCAGGCGGGCTGCAGCCGCGGTAGCAGCTCCGGGTCGAGCCTCCCGGCGCCGACGGCGACCAACGCCGGCGTGCCGACGCCGACTCCGACTCCAGTGATCGTCGACTCGCCCGGCGCCAATCTGACCGACGTGATCAAGAACTTCCCCAATGGGGGAACGTTCGTGGTTTCGCCGGGCACCTACGGACCGATCGAGCTGACCGGTGACGACATCGGTGGACCGCTGACGCTGCGCGCCGACGAGACCGGCGCGTTCACGGGCCGCCCCGGCACGATCACGATCCTCGCGCAGGACAAGGTCGCGGCGATCAATCTCGACGGACTCGACAACGTCGTCATCGACGGCGTTTCCACGGTCGGCGGCAATACGGCGGGCATGCTGTTTCGCAACGGCAGCCAGATCGTTCTGCTCAACAACAAGGTGCGCGAGGCGCGCGGCGACGGCATTCGGCTCGAGCGTTCGAGCGCGGTGCTGGTGTTCAACAACTTGATCTATGCGAACGACGGCACGGGCCTCACGGCGCGCGGCGTCAACACCATGGAGACGGTGAACAACACCATCCACGGCAACGCCGGCGGCGGCTTGTCCTACCTGCGCCTGGCCTTCCCGGGTGGCAGCGAGGGCTCCCCGTTCGGGTTCGTCATCAACAACATCATCGACGGCAACCTGACCTTCGGCTTGCGGGTCGACGGCGACTCGGCGTTCGGCTTCGAGGGCAACTACAACATCAACAACGACGGCTACACGGGCGTCGAGCCCGGAGACCGCGACCTGATTGCGGATCCGCTGTTCGTCTTCCCGCCGCGCGGCGACTTCCGCCTGCAGAGCAACGTCGGCGTCGGCGGCAGCCCGGCCTTCGACCGCGGCGACCCAAATACGGAAACGTTCTTCGTCGAGTCGCTGCGCGAGCGCACGACGCGCACGGACAGCTTCCGCGACATCCCGCCGGTCGACCTCGGCTACCACTACCCCGGCGGCATCGACACGCCGACGCCGGTGCCGACGTTCACGCCGCAGGGGCAGCGGGCGCCCTCGAGCACCCCGACGTTCACGCCGACCGCGACCAGCGTCGCGGCGGCGCAGGCACAAACCGCGGGCGACGCCGCCGGCTCCTCGGCGGGCGGCGCCACGTCGGATTCCGTGGTGATCGTGCCGACGCCGACGGCGACGGCGACGCCGGTTGCCGACTGAGATTCGTGCGTGCCGTGAGTGCGGCGCGCTGAACGAAAAAAGGGGAGCCCCGTTGGGGCTCCCCTTTTTCGTTACGCCGGCCGCGGTGGCCGGCGGAGCGTTCGCTCAGATCGGAACGTTCGGGTCGCAGACGATCAGTCCGCCCTCGCCCTCGGCCTCGTCGACATCGCCGCCGACGCGTTCTCCTGCACGCTTCTCCAGCTTCTTGCGAGCCTTTTCTTCCTGCTTGAGCTTGCGCGCCATTTCCTTGCGGCGCTTTTGATCTCGTTTGAAGGTCTTGCCACCAGCCATCGTCCTCACGCTCCTTTCCGCGGGGTCGCGTATGCGCGTATGCAGAGCACTTCGCTTCCGCAGGGTAGACGGAGAAATTAGCAGACCCCATGGAGCGCCGCAATTCGACCCCGGATGGGGCGGTCGGCGGAGATCCCCATCCTCACCACAGTTGTCCCGACGCGCGTGGCTGCCGTATAACCCGTGGCTCCGCGCTGCGACACGACAGGAGTGTGCATGACCACCGACGAAAAGCTCAGATTGGCCGTCAGCGTCGCCCGAGCAGCGGCATCCTCGGGCGAGTATCGCCGTCTCGACAAGGTGATCGAGACCGTGTTTCGCAAGCTCACGCAGCTGGCGGCCTCCGAACCGCCCGTCGGCGAACGTGACGCCGGTGGCGATTTCAAGCTCTGAGCTCGGACGCCTGGCCGTCGTCGCCCTGACCCTGGCAGGAGCGCTCGAGGCCGCTGCCGACGAGCCCCCGATCGAGGTCAGCGTCGCGCCGCTCTACGTCGGTCAGGTCGTCACGCTGGAAGGCGAGGTGACCCGCACCCAGCGCGACGGCTACGTGGTCCGACTCCAACTCGGGGAGGAACCGCAGACGGTCATGGTCCAGCTGCAGATCGGCATGCTGTCGCGCTTTCCCCCCCACCCCGAAGCGCACTACCTGGGCAAGGAGATCCGCGTCGTTGGCCGCGTCGACGAGTTCCGTGGCCAAATCGAGATGCGCATCCGCGACCCCGACCACATCGCCCTCGTCGACGAGCTGCAGAGCGACACCGCCGACGAGGAGGTCCGCGCTCTCCAGGACCGCGTGCGCCGCCTCGAGCAGCGCCTCGAGGACCTCGAGGCCGAGCCATTGCCGACCCCTTGAGGCGCCGACGTGGACCACGACATTCCTGCGGAGACCCGCAGTCTCGCGCGACTGCGCTACGCCCTGCGCAAGTTCTTTCAAGACAGTGATGCCGCGGCCCGCGAGCTCGACCTCACTCCACAGCAACACCAGCTGCTGCTCGGTGTGGCGGGATATACGGGACGCGGGTGGGCGACCATCAGCGAGCTGGCCGAGTTCCTCCAGCTGCGCCACCACAGCGTCGTCGGCCTCGTCGATCGCGTCGTCGAGGCCGGCCTCGTCGAGCGCCGTCCGAACCCGGAGAATCGCCGGCAGGTCGAGGTCCACTTGAGCGACGACGGACACACCGCCGTCCGTGCCCTCCACCCTCACCATCGCCGGGATGTCTACAGCCTGCGGCGCATGCTCACCGTGCACGTCGTCGAGGAAAAGGGCGAGTACGTCCTCCGCGAGAAGCCGAAGAAGGCGAAGGCCAAGAAGAGTACGCGCCGGCGCTGACCCGCCGCCGGCGGCGGTTTCGGATGCGAGCGACGGCTGCGCTATCCGGTCGAGCTCACGACTTTCCCAGCTCGATCGAG
>CALJUJ010000584.1 GCA_937975525.1 uncultured bacterium | reverse complement strand
TTGGGGATCGCGCTGACTCTCCTGGTCGGCCCACGGCGCAAGTCGGAGAGAACGCGCGCTCTCGCCGACATCGCCGCCGGGGAGGTGCCGTTGGTCGTCGGCACCCACGCCGTCATTCAAGAGACGGTCCGCTTCGCGCGCCTGGGGCTCGGGATCGTCGACGAGCAGCACCGCTTCGGCGTGCTGCAGCGCGCCGCTCTCCGCGATCTCGGTACGGCGAGCTCGGCCGAGCACCCGCACGTCCCCCACATGCTGCTGATGACGGCGACGCCGATCCCACGAACGCTGGCGATGTCCGTGTACGGAGATCTCGACCTCTCGGTGCTCGATCACCTTCCGCCCGGGCGCAAGCCGATCCGTACGTTTCTCTACGGCGAGCACCGTCGCGGCGACGTCTACGACATGGTGAAGCGCGCCGTCGACGCCGGTCGCCAGGCTTACGTGGTCTTTCCACTGGTCGAGGAATCGCCCGACCTGCCGCTGCGCGACGCCACGTCGATGGCGGAGGAGCTCGCGCGGGCGGTGTTCCACGGCTACCGGGTGGGTCTTCTGCACGGGCGCATGAAGCCGGCCGAGAAGGAAGCAGTCATGATGCGCTTCAAGGCCGGCGAGTTGCAGGTGCTCGTCAGCACGACGGTGATCGAAGTGGGCATCGATGTTCCGCGGGCGACGGTGATGGTGATCGAGCATGCCGAGCGCTTCGGCCTTGCCCAGCTGCATCAGCTGCGCGGGCGCGTCGGGCGTGGAGAAGAGCAATCGTACTGCTTTCTCCTCGCACCGTTTCGCCGCGGCGACGACGCCCACCGCCGCCTGACGGCGATGGTGGAGACCAACGACGGTTTTCGCATTGCCGACGTCGATTTGGAGATTCGTGGACCGGGCGACCTTCTCGGCACCCGGCAGTCGGGCCTACCGGATTTTCGCGTCGCCAACCTGATCCGCGACCGCGCGTTGTTGGAGGATGCGCGCAAGGCGGCCGACGACTGGCTGCAACGGGACCCCACCCTGGAACTGCCGGCGTCCGAGCCTCTGCGTCGCGTCCTCGCGCATCGTTGGGCGGGGCGCCTGGGGTTGGCGGACATCGCCTAGTGTGGGTGGCGACGGCCGTTCGGCTGGCCCGACGCGGCGGACCGCCGCGGTGCATGGGCGCGGGGACGTCGGCCCCTCGCCCGCAGCGCACCGAGAGAGGCGCGCAACGCGCTGCTTCGTTGACAGGTCGGCGCCGCTTGCGTAGCTCAGAAGAGGTCGAATCTCGAAGGAGTGCTCGATGTTGCGAACGATTCTCGTGCCTTTCCTGTTTCTGGTTTGGGTTGCAGCGCCAGTCGCCGCCGACGACGAAGAGCTGCCGGAAGGGCCCATTCGTGATCGCCACGAGTTGATGGAAGAAATCGGCGCCAACGCGAAGAAGATCGGCAACGCCATGAAGGTCGGTGCGACCGACGAGATTCTCGAGCCAGCGCAGGCGTTGCAGGAAGCGGCCCCGAAGGTGCTCGACCTCTTCCCGAAGGGGAGCCAGCATCCACGGTCGCGAGCACTGGCGGCGATTTGGGCCGACTGGACCCAGTTCGAGCGCGCCAACGCGCGCTTCGAAGCAGCCGCCGGCGGCTTGGTGGCGGCCGCGGAGAACGGTGGGCCGTTCCCGCCCGCCGTGAAGAAGCTTTTCGACAGCTGCAAAGGGTGCCATGAGTCGTTTCGCGAGCCCGAGGACTGACGCACTGAGGAAGGGGGCGATGGAATGTCGAAGAAGAAGCTGACGGCCGTGGTGATGGCCGTGGTCGTGTTCGGCTGGGTGGCACTGCGCCCGAGTCGGGCCGAGGCGTTGGACGCCTGGGCGTGGGCCTTGATCGGGGTGGGCAGCTACATCGCCCTACTGGTGACGGCGACGCTCGTCGCCTACCCGCATCCGGCGCCGCTCGTTCCCGGCGAGGATCGCCTGCCGCAAAAGCCGGAGGACGAGCAGCCGCTGCGATTCGCCAACGGCTGCAAGCAAGACGCCCCGGGAGTGGTCGTCGCCTGCTGGTGATTCAGTGCGGCTACGGCCGCGCAAAAGGTCGCACGCTGCTCGCCTCGACGGCGAGTTGGTCGTGCGACACGAGTAGCTCGTAGGGTGCCGGCCCCTGCGCCAGCGAGAACAGAAAGCGCCGCAGCTCTCCCAAGCGCTCTTCGTCCTCCGGGATGAGAAACGTGCGGTAGGCCCATGGCTTCGGGATGTCTTCGCGAAGACCGTCGTAGGCGTTGACGACGTCGCCGGTGAAGGCGAACAGCCGGTCGCGGTCGTTGGTGCGAACGCGTGCAGCAATCACCTGCGTTCCCGGCGTGTGCCCCCCGGCAGCGATCACGCCTACCCCTGGGAATCCGGGCAACGTCGCCACCGGGACGTCGTCGAGCACGACGATGCGAGCGCAACGCGTCTCGCGCATGAGGGAAAGGCCGTCCTTGGTCGTGTAGTTGGGGCGCTCCGCCTGGGCGCGCGTCATGAACACCTGGATCGGCGCGTCCACGGCGTCACAAAGCGTCGGCAACGCACCGACGTGGTCGATGTGTAGATGGGTGAACACCACACCGGCCACCCGCCGTGCAGCCTCGCCGAGGCCCTCGACGACGGTCGTGCCGGGCTCGATGGGCTCCGCGTGGGCGAGCTTCTGCAGCGGTTTTCCGAAGGCTAGGGCGCCGTCTTCGGTCATGCCCGTGTCGACCAGGAGGATGCGCCCGTCGGGCCATTCCAGGACGAACGAAGGGTGGCTCATGACGAACGGAGCCTCGGGGCGCGCATCGCGATCGGGGTCGAGCACCGTCGAACGCGCCATCCGTTGCGTGGCCGTGTTGATGTAGCTCAAGCGCACGGGGCGGTCGGCGGCGAGCAGCCCCTTCGTCAGAGCCTCCTTCGAAGGGATGGGCGCGCGCTCGCTGCGGATGCGCGCGTGCGACCACAAGAGCAGGCCGCTCGCCGCGACGACCACGATCAGGAGGAGAACGCCGAGGGCACCGAGGATTCGCCGCACGCTGGGCTCCTAGAGCTCGACCACCGCGTTGGGGGTGTCGTCGAGGTGCACGGTGTCGACGAAACGCACGATGCGATCGCGTAGGGAGAGAACCAGGGACGAAGTGCGGCAGCCGTGGCCGAAGAAGCGCGCGCCGCGCAGCAGTGGGCCGTCGGTAACGCCGCTGGCGGCGAAGATGATCTCCGGCCCAGGCGCGAGCTCGTCGCGCGTGTAGATTCGATCGGGATCGTCGATGCCCATCGTGGCGAGTCGCTTCTCGAACTTCGCACGTTCCTCGGCGCCGGGCTTGTAGGGAACCAGCCGACCGTACATGCCGCCGTTGAGACAGCGCAGCGCGGCTGCCGAGATCACCCCTTCGGGCGCCCCGCCAATGCCGATCACCGCGTGCACGTTGTTTCCCCGCACCGCGGCCGCAACCGCGGGCGATAGATCGCCGTCGGTGATGAGTCGAATGCGGGCGCCGGCGGAACGAATCTCCTCGATCAACGACTCGTGGCGCGGCCGGTCGAGCACGACGACGACGAGGTCCGAGACGTTGCGGCGCAGCGACTTGGCGATCGCGGCGAGATTCTCCTTGACGGTGGCGTCGAGGTGGACGTGGTCCTTCGACTCCGGACCGACGATCAGCTTCTGCATGTAGCAATCGGGGGCGTTGAGCAGTCCGCCCTTGCTCGAAGCGGCGAGCACGGCGATCGAGCCGGGCGACCCGGTGGCGCAGAGGTTCGTTCCCTCGAGGGGATCCACGGCGATCGAGACCTCGGGGTCGTCGCCGGCGTGGCGGCCGACCTTCTCGCCGATGTACAGCATCGGCGCTTCGTCGCGCTCGCCTTCGCCGATGACGATCTCGCCTCGCATCGGCAGATCGTCCATGGCGCGGCGCATGGCCTCGACCGCGACGCGATCGGAGCCGTGGTGATCGCCGCGACCCATGGTCTTGGCGGAAGCGATCGCGGCGAGCTCGACGACGCGGAGGAACTCTCGTGAGAGCAGCTGCTCGAACGGCATAGAATGGGACTCCTTCCTGCTGCGGGTGGACCCCGGTGTGGCTGCGACTGCGTAGCGCAGGAGAGTGGGCGGGATCAACCGCAGGGGCGCTGCCGGGGGCGACAGGTCGACGGTGGCGGGTAGCAACGCGGTGGTCCACGACATGACCACTGCCATGCCCTTCCGTACGTCGACGCGGCGGCGCGTGCACGCGGCGACGGACGAGGGAGAGGCACGTCGTGTCTCCGTGGAGGGGGACAGTCTCCAGGGTGCATGAGCACCCTCCGGGCGCTACGCGGCCATGGGGACGGTTCCCGTCTTGTCGCGATGAAGATCCGGCTGAGACTCGACCGAAGGGCAGGGTCGGTGGAAATCCTGTGCTGCATACGTTATCCGAAAGCCGAAGGGGAGAAACGAATCGCAGAATGAGCCGCACCTCCATTGCACCCCGGCTACTGGTCGCCATGCCGCAGATGGAGGACTCCAACTTCGCGCGCAGCGTCGTGCTTCTCTGCCGCGAGGAGGACGACGGCGCCATGGGGCTCGTCGTCAATCGCTGCAGCGATGCCGCCGTTTCCAGTGTCGTCGATTTCGATCCCCCGTTGGCCTCGGACAACGGCGCGCGCGTTTGGACGGGAGGGCCGGTCGAGCCTCACCGCGGCTGGCTGCTCCTCGGCTACGACCCCGGCTCGGAGGACGCGCTCGAGGTATGCGACGGCGTCTACCTCTCCGCCTCGATGACGGTCCTGCGCAGCATGGTCGAGGAACGAGCGCATCCGACGAGCCGCTTTTTGCTCGGCTACGCCGGGTGGGGACGCGGCCAGCTGGAGAGCGAGCTCGCCGCGTCCGCGTGGCTGTGCGCCGATCCGCATCCGGATCTCCTCTTCCATACGCCCGCCGAGGCCATGTGGGAGTCCGCGATTCGCAGCCTCGGAGTCGACCCGTTCACGCTGCAAGCCGGCGGCGGCGTGCACTGAGCAGCCGCGCTCGGGGTGGCGCGGCCCGGCGATTCCCGGTAATCCTGCGCCCATGTTGCTGGCCGGCAAGCGCGCCCTCGTCTTCGGCGTCGCCAACGACCACAGTATCGCCTGGGGAATCGCCCGCGCCCTCCACCGCGAGGGGGCGAGCCTCGCATTCGCCTACGGGGCACCGAATCTCGAGCGGCGCGTGCAGCCGCTCGCCGAGCAGGTCGGAGCCAAGCTCGTCGTCGCGTGCGACGTGAGTCGCGACGACGACATCGAGCGCGCCTTCGCCGCCGTGGCCGCGAGTTGGTCGAGCATCGACATCCTCGTCCATGCGATCGCCTTCGCGCAGCGCGAGGACTTGAAGAATCCGTTCATCGAGACCTCGCGCGCCGGGTTCCAGGTCGCGCTCGACATCAGCGCCTACTCGCTGGTCGCACTGTCTCGCGCCGCCGCGCCGCTGATGCCGGCCGGGGGGGCG
>CALJUJ010000583.1 GCA_937975525.1 uncultured bacterium | reverse complement strand
GCTGCGACCAGCGGCCCTGCCCGCCGCTCTTCGACCTGGTCGTAGTAGCTCGTCAGGCGCGCGCGGATGCCGAAGTGCTGCAACAGCCTGCGCGTGTGGCGGGTATCCTCCGCGGCGACGAGATCCACCTCCCCGAGAATGCGCTGCGCACGCAGCGTCATGTCCTCGAGGTTGCCCAGTGGGGTCGCTACGACGAACAGCTTGCCGGGCGCGGCCATCGCATCGTCCTACGGGCCCGGCGGCTCACTTGCCCCAGTCACGCGCATACCGGAAATCGCGGTCGATCGTCCGGGTGGAGACCTTGGCGATCACCGGCAAGCGGCGCTTGAACTGCGAGTTGCGCACCATCGCCGTCACCCGCTGCACGAACGTCTCGGCGAAGCCCGCCTCGACGAGGGCGGCCGTCGAATAGCGCAAGTCGACCATCCGATACAGCAACGCGTCCACCTCGCGGTAGCCGAAGCCTAGCTCCGCCTCGTCGGTCTGTCCTTCCCAGAGGTCGGCAGAAGGCTGCTTCGCCACGACCTCGGAGGGCACGCCTACGTGCGCCGACAACGCCCAAACCTGCGTCTTGTAGAGATCGCCAATCGGATTGAGTGCCGACGCCATGTCGCCGTGCAACGTGCCGTACCCCAACAGCAGCTCGGTCTTGTTGCTGGTGCCGAGGACGAGCGCGCCCAGGCGCGCGGAGTGGTCGTAGAGGACGGTCATGCGCTCGCGCGCCATCTTGTTTCCCCGGCGATTCTTGTCGGCGTCGGGAAAGTGCTCGAAGTAGGCATCGATCTGCGGGGTGATGTCGACGGTCAACGTTTCGATACCGGCGGCGCGCGCCACCGCTTCGGCGTGGTCCAGGCTCTCGGCGCTCGACTGCCGATACGGCATGCGGATGCCGAGCACGTTCTCGGGCCCGAGCGCCGCCGCCGCGAGCATTGCGCTCAGGCTCGAGTCGACGCCACCCGACAAACCCAGCACGACGCGGTCGAGCCCGACCTTGCGCACCTCGTTGGCGATGAACGCCTCGAGGATGCGCCGCAGCAGCGGCGCATTCATCGGGATCGGCGGCAACACCGGCCGCTCGAAGCCCACCGGTACCGATGCGGGGCGGCTCATCGCGACCCGCTCTCCTCGCCATCGCCACCGACGACCACCCGGCCGCGCAGGCGCGACAGCTCGTTGATCGTCAGGTCGACGTCCTCGTCGCGCAGCATCGGCGCGATGATCCGCTGGCGGCGCGCCACATCGTGACCAACGTCGTGCATCAGCACGTCGGATTCGTAGTAGGCGGCTTTGGCGAGGCGCTCGCCCGCGGCATCGACGATCTCCGAGCCGCCCCAGAAACCGACCCCATCCTCGAAACCGACCCGGTTCGCGTACACCACGGTCAGCGAGAACGCCTGCGCGTACGTGCGGTTGAGCGACTCCCAGTAGCGAGCATTGTCATCCTGATCGACGTCCTCGCTGATGCCGCGAATCGGGCTCGCCGACGGGCACAGAACCGTCAGCGCCCCGTCCAACGTCGCGATGTACACCGTCGATGGGTGCCACATGTCCTCGCAGACGAGCACCGCGACGCGTCCGATCTTCGCATCGAAGGCGCGGATGCGATCGCCTCGCGCGAAGTAGCGTCCTTCGTCGAAGAGACCGTAGGTGGGTAGGTAGACCTTGCGGTGCACGTGGAGGAGCTCGCCGTCCTGAAAATAGGCAGCGCTGTTGTAGAAGCGGAACTCCGGCGTCTCTTCCACGAAACCCGCCAACAGCGCGGTGCCGCGGCTCAGCTCCGCCAGTCGCCGCATCGCCGGCGCGTCGCGGCGCAGCGCCACGTTCGGAACCATGTCCTTGAGCAGATAGCCGGTGAGCGACAGCTCGGGGAACACGATCAGGTCGGCACCGGCACCACGCGCCTCGCGCGCGTGCCGCTCGTAGAGCGCGAGGTTCGCCTCGACGTCTCCGAGACGGGGGTCGATCTGCGCGATCGCTATCGTGGTCTTGTCCATGCCTCCGTCTCCGCCGGCGGGCTCGGGCTGCGTTGCAGCCCTCCCTGCCAACGCGTGGGTGCGCTCATGGCGTGTCGCCGCCTCCGTAGACGATGACGCTGCGCGCGACTTCGCCGCTCGTCATCGCCGCCCTCACTTCGTTGATGTCCTCGAGACGGATGCGGCGTGAGATCAGCTCGTCGATCTTCAGCTTGCTCCGCAAGTAGAGGTCGAGCAAGCGCGGCATGTCTCGGCGCAGGTTTGCCGAGCCGTAGAGCGAGCCCACCAACGATCGCTCCTCGAGCGCGAACAACGCGGCCGGCAACTCGACCTCCGCGGCGAGCGAGGCGACCCCGACCACCACGGCGATACCGCCCCGCCGCGTCGACAGGAACGCGTCACGGATCAAGCTTGCGACCCCCGCGGCTTCGAACGCGAAATCGACGCCGCCTCCGCTCAGATCTTTGACCGCGCTGACGACGTCCGGCGTCGCGCTGGCATCGACGACGTCGGTCGCACCGAAGGCGCGTGCCAACTCGAGCTTGTAGGGCGCGACGTCGACCGCGATCAGCCGCGCCGGCGCGCGCAGCGCGGCCCCCTGGATCACGTTGAGCCCCACCCCGCCACAGCCGAACACGACGACGCTCGCCCCCGGTTCGATGTCGACGGTGTTGATCGCAGCGCCGACACCCGTCATGACGCTGCAGCCCACCAGGCAGGCGCGGTCGAGCGGAATCTCGGGATCGATGCGGATCGCCGCGGTCGCCTTCACCACGGTGCGCTCGGCGAACGAGCCCACGCCCGCGAGCCGACCGACCGGCTCGCCGTTCTTGCGAAACACGTCGTCGGCGCCGGTCAGCGCATCGACGATCGCCCCTTCGCAGAGGTGCGCGCGACCCGCCGAGCAGTGCGCGCAGCGACCGCAGTTGCGCACCCAAGCGAGGACAACGTGGTCTCCCGGGCGCAGATCGGTGACACCGCGACCGACGGCTTCGACGACGCCGGCCCCTTCGTGCCCCAAGACCGCGGGCGGCGGTAGGGGCAGGTGCCCCTGCACCACCGACAGGTCGGTGTGGCACACGCCGCTCGCCGCCAGGCGAACGACGACCTCGTCGTCGCGTGGCGCGGCCAGCTCGAGCTCCTCGATCGCGAGAGGTTGGCCATGGGCGCGCAGGACCGCGGCTTGCACTTTCATCATCTCGGTGGTGGCTCCCGCCGGAGTTCGTATACGCTTCCGAATACAGCGTAAACCGATCGGTCCGCGATGCGGCCGCCGCAACTCGCCGCGCTCGTGGCCGCAGCGAAGGCTGCGCCGGCGGCCTCGTGCGACTCGACCTCGAACAACGATCGCGCTACGGGGACGCGATGACGCACGTCGAGACCCTGACGTTGATCGCCGGCGGCGCCATCGCCGGCGCGATCAACACACTCGCCGGAGGGGCCTCGTCGATCACCGTGCCACTGCTGGTTCTGCTCGGGCTGCCTGGCAACGTCGCCAACGGCACCAACCGCGCCGGGGTGTTCGTCCAAAGCCTGTGGGCAGCGATGCGCTTTCGCGCGGAGGGGGTGCCGGGATTTCGCGACTCGGTGCCCATCCTCATTCCCACGGCGCTCGGCTCGGCCGTGGGCGCCTTGGGCATCTCGAGTGTCGCCGATGAAACGTTCGAGCGCCTCTTCGGCATCGTGATGGTGCTCCTGCTCGTACCGATCGTCGGCGGCCCGCGCCTGGGCCTGACGGGCACGGCACGAAGCCGACGGCCGCTGCCGCGCTTCGCGTCGTTCGTCGTGTTCTTTCTGATCGGCGCATTCGGCGGCGCCTTCCAAGCCGGCGTCGGCCTGCTGCTGATCATCGCGCTCGCCTACGCCGGACACGACCTCGTGCACGCCAACAGCATCAAGGTCGTCGTCAACACCGTCCTCACGTTGGTCGCGCTGCCGATCTTCGTCTTCCGCGATCAGGTCGCGTGGTATCCGGCCCTCGTGCTGACCGTCGGGTTCGTGATCGGCAGCACCTTCGGCGTGCGCCTGGCCGTCCGCGGCGGCGAGGAAGTGATCCGGCCGGTGCTGGCCCTCGCGGTCTTGATCCTCGCCGGGAAGATGGTCGGCCTCTATTGACGTCGAAGACGTCAAGCTCGCGGTGGGAAGTAGGCTCCCCGGTAGAATCGCAACTCTTCGATGGACTCGCGGATGTCGTCGAGAGCCAGGTGCGCGTGCTTCTTTTCGGGCGGCTTCGGACCGTTCGGATACCAGCGCTGGACCAGTTCCTTGACGGTGCTGACGTCGATGTTGCGGTAGTGGAGGAACGCTTCGAGGCGCGGCATGTAGCGGGCGAGGAAGCGTCGGTCCTGGTAGACGGAATTGCCGCACAACGGCGACTTGCGTTCGACACAGTAGCGCCGCAGGAACGATAGCGTCCGGCGTTCGGCTTCGGCCGTCGAGACCTCCGAGGCCAGGACTCGATCGGTCAGCCCCGAAGCACCGTGGTGTTTGGTGTTCCATTCGTCCATCGCGTCGAGCACCGATCGTGGCTGTTGAATCACCAGCGAAGGGCCTTCGGCGACGAGGTCGAGCGCGTCGGTCGTGATCAGCGTGGCGATCTCGAGCACGACTTCGCGCTCGGGATCGAGTCCCGACATTTCCATGTCGATCCACACCAGGTGCTTGTCGGACCTTTTCTTCATGGCATCATCTGGGAGTAGCCGTGCCTTGGTATCCCAGGCCGGTCGTCTTCGTCCAGCGAGCCCGACCGCTCGCCGAACCATTTTCGAAAGGAGACCCGATGCTCGTCACACGCCTCGCTTCGCTCGCGCTCACCGCCACCCTCTACGCGCCCGTGGTGGCGGCCCAGGAAGCCCTACCCACCCCGACCATGGCGGTCGACGAGACGACTGACGAGGCACTGGCTGCCTTGGGAAGCAGCTCACCGCGCGGTGCGATGTACCAATTCATCGCCGCCGCACGGTCTGCCGACTACGAGAGCGCGGCCGAGCATCTGAACCTCAACAATCTGCCTCCCGACGTCCGCCAGATGACCGGGTCGGAGTTGGCGCGCGACCTCCACATCGTCCTCGATCGAGTCCTGTGGCTCGAATGGGAATCGCTGAGCAAATCTTCCGGCGGCTACAAGGACGACGGGCTGCCGCGATCCAAGGACCGTCTCGGAACCGTCGAATCCGAGGCCGGCAAGATCGATCTCCTGATCGAGCAGGTCGCGTGGCAGGACGGCGAGCCGACCTGGAAGATCGCCAATGAGACGGTGGCGGTGATCCCGCAGCTGTACGACGAGTTCGGCTACGGCTCGATCGGCCGCCTGCTGCCGCGGGTCCTCGTCGAGCGACGTGTCCTCGACGTACGGCTGTGGCAGTGGATCGCCCTCGCCTTGCTGCTGTTCGCCGCTTTCGTGCTCGCGTTCCTGCTCGCCAAGATCACCACGGTGATCACTCGTCCGTTGATCGCCCGCTCGCGCACCGAGCTCGACGATCAAATGGTCGAGCTCACCCCAGGACCGCTGCGACTGCTCTTCTTCGCCTTGTTGCTCGGCTTCGGCCTACCGCCGCTCGGCCTGGCGCTGCCGGTCTTCGGCTTTCTCTCGACGATCGCCAAGGGCCTGTCCGTCGTCGCCGTGATCTGGCTGGTCGCACGACTCGTCGACGTTGCATCCAACGCGATCGAGAAACGCCTCGTTGCGCAGGGTCAGGCGATCGCCATGTCGGTCGTTCCCCTGGGGCGGCGCGCGCTCAAGGCGGTTCTCGTCTTCATCGCCACTCTGGCGATCCTGCAGAACTTCGGCTTCAACGTGACCTCGGTGATCGCCGGTCTCGGCATCGGCGGCCTGGCGTTCGCGCTCGCCGCGCAGAAGTCGATCGAGAACCTCTTCGGCGGAATCACGCTGATCGCCGACCGCCCGGTGCAGGTCGGCGACTTCTGCCGCTTCGGCGACCGGGTCGGCACGGTCGAAGAGGTCGGACTACGGTCGACACGGGTACGAACGCTCGACCGCACGCTGGTGACGATTCCCAACGCCGACTTCTCGAGCATGGAGATCGAGAACTTCGCGAAGCGCGACCGCATCTGGTTCAACACGACCCTCGGCGTGCGCTACGAGACCACGGCCGACCAGATGCGCTTTCTTCTTCTCGAGCTGAAGAAGCTCCTCGTCGGCCATCCGCGGGTCCATCCCGAGCCGGCGCGCGTGCGCTTCGCCGGCTTCGGAGCCTTTTCGCTCGACATCGAGATCTTCGCGTACGTCATGACGCGCGACATCAACGACTTTCTGGCCGTGCGCGAGGACCTGCTGCTGCGCATGATCGACATCGTCGAGAAGAGCGGCACTGGCTTCGCCTTCCCGTCGCAGACCATCTACACGGCCAAGGACGAGGGGCTCGACGCGGAGCGCAGCAAGGCGGCGGCCGAGGCGGTGGCGCGGCTGCGCGAATCGAGTGAACTGGGCCTGCCGAACTTCCGCAGCGACCAGCTGACCGAGCTGTCGAACGAGCTCGAGTATCCCGATGTCGGCGCCGCCGAGAAGCGCCCGGCCCCGGATCGCAAATGAACGGGGCACACCCGTACCTGCTGCTGTACGACGGGGTCTGCGGACTCTGCAATCGCAGCGTGGGCTTCGTTCTGCGCCACGACGTGCGTGCGCGCTTCCGCTTCGCTCCGCTGCAAGGACCGACCGCGGCACGCTTGGCCGCAGCGCATGGCTTCGACCCGACCGAGCTCGACACCGTCTACCTGGTCGTCGACTACGGCGGGCCGAGAGAGCGCTTGCTCGTTCGATCGCGCGCGATTTTCGCGGTGTGGCGCGTGCTCGGCGGAGCGTGGCGGATTCCCGCGCTGCTGCGCTTCCTACCGCGCTCGCTGACGGACCTCGCCTACGCTCTCGTCGCTCGCACGCGCTACGCTCTGTTCGGAAAGACCGACCGCTGCGTCCTCCCGCAACCCGAATGGCGCTCACGCTTTCTCGACGAGACGGTAGCGACGCCGATGAGCTCCGCGTCGCTCACGAGCCCCTGATCGCCCGTGCCTTCTCCCAACGCACCCTCTTCTTCGTCGCGGCCCACGAGCAAATCGGGCATCGCGTCAGGTCGTGCGCTCGAGCCGGACAGTGTTCGCGGCCGAAATAGATCATCTGCAGGTGGCGTCGATTCCACGTGGCGCTGGGGAACACGCGCTTCAGGTCGAGCTCGGTGCGCTCGACGCTCTTGCCGTTCGATAGCCCCCAACGCGCCGCCAGGCGGTGGATGTGGGTATCGACCGGGAAGGCCGGTACCCCGAAGGCCTGGCACATCACCACGCTGGCGGTCTTGTGGCCGACTCCGGGAAGGCGCTCCAGAGCCTCCATGTCCGCCGGCACCCGACCGCGGTGCTCGCGCACCAGCAGCTCCGAGAGCGCGCGAATCGCCTTCGCCTTGGCGGGTGCCAGCCCACAAGTGCGGATCAGCTCGTGGATTTCACCGACGTCGAGGCGGGCCATCGCCTCCGGGGTGCGGGCGCGCGCGAACAAGGTCGGAGTGACGAGGTTGACTCTCTTGTCGGTGGTCTGCGCCGAGAGCAGCACCGCGACGAGTAGCGTGAACGGGTCGTCGTGGAGCAGCGGAATCGGCGGCTGCGCGTAGAGCTCGTCGAGGATCGTCGCGATCCGCGCCGCCTTCTCCCGCCTCGTCACCGTGCACCTAGCCGCCAGGTCAGCAGGCCGCGCACGAGTGACACGTCGTCGTGTCGCACGGCGGCGTCTGTCGTGCCGCGAGCGCCTTGCGGCGCTCGCTCCACAGGTATCCCTTGTGGATGCGGTGGTCGATGAAGTCCCAGGGCAGGATCTCGTCCGCAGCGTACGTGCGGTGCACGTAGGCGTCGGGGCTCGGCAACTCCGCAAGCCCGTCGCGCTGCCACGCGCGAATGACCGACCACCAATCGCCGTCGGCCGCGTCGACCGCGACCAGAAACGCGGCCATGCGGCGGTCGCCGCGCGACAGTAGCGTCTGGAAGTAGCCTTCGCGCGGGGACTCGGTGTCGACCTTCACGTTGGGCACCCGCCCGAGGGCTCGACGGAGGCGAGCGAACTTCCGCTTGAGGACCGCCGTCGTCTCCATCGGATCCCACTGAAACGGCGTCCACGGCTTCGGGACGAACGGATTGACCGAGACGGTCGTGCGCCCGATGCGCGATCGGCCCCGGGCGCCGGCGCCCACCCGCTCGCGCACTCGCGACGTCAGCTCGGCGATGGCATCGACGTCCTCGTCCTCTTCGGTCGGCAGGCCGATCATGAAATAGAGCTTGAGGTCCTCGACGCCGCCGCCGACGAGCAAGTCGGCGGCCCGCAGGATGTCGTGCTCCGACAGGTTCTTGTTGATGACGCGACGCATGCGCTCGGAGCCGGCCTCCGGCGCCACGGTGGCGCTGCGGTTGCCCCCTTGCGACAGCGCCGCTGCGAGGGTCGGCGTCACGCAGTCGGCCTTCAACGACGACGGCGAGAGGCGGCCTCCGGCGTCGGCGGCGATCTGCGAGAGCCGATCGACGCCAGGGACGCTGCCCATCTCGGCCCCGACGAGGCCGATCGTGCGGCGCTGCTCGAGCCCGGCGCGCACGGCGGTTTCGAGCTGCTCGACGCCGCGTGTACGGATCGGCCGATACATGTACCCGGCTGCGCAGAAGCGGCACCCCCACTGGCATCCGCGACTCGCCTCGACCAGCATCATGTCGCCGAAAACCGCTTCGTCGCTGAGCACGCGCGTCGACGTATCGAAGGCATTGAGGTCCCAGACGAGGCGACGCTCGACGATCTCGGGTCCTGGCCCGAGGTGGTCGACCGCACGGGTGTGCGCTCCGGCGAACTCGGGCTGATGCAACTCGGGCGCGTACGCTCCGGCTAGCTCGGCGGCGCAGCGGCTCACCAGCGCATCGCAAAAGGTCGTGGCCGCATGGCTCGGCGACGCGCGCGTGGTCGAGAACAGATCGAGGAACTCGGGCAGCATCTCCTCTGCCTCGCCGATGAGGAAGAGGTCGACGAACGGCGCGATCGGCTCGGGGTTGAGAAACACCGCCGGGCCACCCGCCACCACCGGCGGAGCGTTGCCGCGGCGGGTTCGCGCCAGCGGCTCGATGCCGATCAACCGCAGCAGGCGGACCACGTGCCAATAGTCGGTTTCGAACGAGATCGAGAAGGCGATCAGGTCGAACTCACTGACGGGCGTACGTGACTCGAGCGACCGCAAGGTGCCCGGCGCCATGCTGCCGCCACCGTCGTCGGGCAGCATCGCGCGCTCGCAGACGAAACCGGGGTGGGAGTCGAAGATCCGGTAGACCGCCTGGTAGCCGAGGTTGCCCATCGCCAGCGCGTAGCGGTGGGGGTAGACGAGGCAGACCCGGGTCCCGGCGGCGCCCTTCTTGTCGAAGAGTACGACCTCGCCTTCGCGGCGGTCGCGCTCGGCGCGTTCGTCAGCCCAGGTCGGCAAGTCGGATCGCCGGCGTCAGCCCGCCGATTTACGGAGGAAGGCGGGGATCTCGTAGGCGTCCTCCGCTTCCTCCGAGAGCGTGAACTCTTCGCCGCCGCCGGCGGGCTCGGTCGGCGTCGTCGTTTCGGTCGGGAAGGTCTTCGTCAGCGTCGGCTCCTGCCCGTTGTCGACGATCGTACCGAGGCGCACGACGGGGCGTGGGTTGTCGCAGTCGCGCGGAATGCGGTCGAGGGCCGACGGTCGGGAGTCGGCCGCCAGGCGCGGCGCCACACTCGGCGCGGGCGGCGCTGGCCGTTCCGATTCGCGGCGCGGGGCCGGCGTCGGCGGCGTCCGGTTGGACGCCGGTGCCGCGGGCCGAATCTGTTGCATCACTTCGTCGGCGAAGCCGGTGGCGATGACGGTGATGCGGATCTCGTTGCTGATCGAGTCGTCGATGACCGCGCCGAAGATGATGTTGGCGTCCTCGTCGGCTTCACCCTGGATCAGGCTCGCGGCCTCGTCGACTTCGTGGAGCGAGAGATCATGACCACCGGTGATGTTGATCAACACGCCGCGCGCACCCTGGATGGAGATATCGTTGAGCAACGGGCTGGAAATCGCCTTCTGCGCTGCTTCGACGGCGCGGTTCTCGCCGCTCGCGACGCCGGCGCCCATCATCGCCAGGCCCATCTCGGCCATGATCGTACGCACGTCGGCGAAGTCGAGGTTGATCAAGCCGTGCACGGTGATGAGGTCGGAGATGCCGCGGACGGCGTAGAGGAGAATGTCGTCGGCCTTCTTGAAGGTCTCGAGCAACGAGCTGTCGCGGCCGGACACCGCCAGCAAGCGCTGATTCGGAATCGTGATCAGCGTATCCACCGCTTCCTTGAGAGACTGGATGCCCTCGTCGGCTTGGCGCATCCGCTTCTTGCCTTCGAAGTTGAACGGCTTGGTGACGACGCCGACGGTGAGCGCGCCGAGCTCGCGCGCGATGCGGGCGATCACCGGCGCACCGCCGGTTCCCGTACCCCCACCCATGCCGGCGGTCACGAAGACCATGTCGGCGCCGGTGAGGTACTCACGCAGCAGCTGCACGTCTTCGAGTGCCGCCTCGCGGCCGATCTCCGGATTCGCTCCAGCGCCGAGCCCCTGGGTCAGTTGCTTGCCGAGTTGAATCTTGTTCGCCGACAGGTTGGCGTTGAGAGCTTGGAGATCGGTGTTCGCGGCGAGGAAATCCACCCCCGAAAGACCGGCGGAGATCATCGTGTTGACCGCGTTGCCACCGCCTCCGCCGATACCGATCACCTTGATGCGTGCACCCAAAGCTTCGCTCTGCCCAACCAGCTCAATCATGCAACCCCTCCTCGGCGAATCGCTCGTCCCGACCGCCGCAGTCTCCGCTTTGTCGATGGCCCCAGATCACACTCCCTCGTGCGGCGAGAGTAAGACGTTTCGCCGTCGGTTTTCAACTCGACTCGCCCCGATTTCACTCATGAAACGGCCTTCCACCAGCGCTTCAGCGCCGACGACCAGGTGCGTCGCCAGCCCCCTTCGCGCTCGTTGCCCAGATCGAGAAACGGATCGAGAGGATCGACGGCGTAGAGCACCAATCCGACCGCGGCAGACAGACTCGGATCGGTGACGCTGGCCGCCGTCGTCGCCGGCGCCTCGTCGACGATTCCAATCGGCGCGCCGACCCGCACCGGACACTGGAACACACGCTCGCCGAGGGCCGTCAGGCCCGGCAGGTGCGCGGTTCCGCCGGTGACGACGACGCCGCAGCCGAGGTCCTCGAGCAGGCCGGAGCGCGCGATCTGGCGCCTCGCCAGCGACAGGATCTCCTCCACCCGCGCCTCGACGATGTGCGCCAGCTTCTGCTGCGGCACCAGGCGGGCGCCGCGCGGCCCCGCCGTCGCCACCTCCACCGCATCGTCGCCGCCAACTTCGGCGACCACGACGCCGTGGCGCTGCTTGAGCAACTCGGCATCGCGAAAAGGCGCCCGCAACCCCGCAGCGACGTCACTGGTCACGTGGTTGCCGCCGATCGGCAGTACGGCGGAATGGTGAACGGCCCCGGCGTGAAAGACGATCACGTCGGTCGTACCGGCGCCGAGGTCGATCACCGCGACGCCGGCGTCCTTCTCCTCGGGATCGAGCACCGCTTCGGCCGCCGCCAGCGGCGCCAGCACGAGGTCGGCGACGTGCAGACCCAGTCGCTCGCAACAACGCAGAACGCTGTGCGCCGCCTGGGTCGCCGCGGTGATCACGTGGACGTGCGCCTCGAGGCGAACCGCCGCCATGCCGAGGGGACTGCGAATCCCCCCCGCGCCGTCGACGACGTACTCCTGCGGCAACGCATGGAGGATCTCCAACTCGGCGGGCAGCGCGATGGCTCGAGCCGTCTCGAGAACGCGGTCGACGTCGTCGTCGACGACCTCGGGACCGCGGACGGCGACGACTCCGTGGCTGTTCAGGCCGCGCACGTGCTCGCCGCTCACGTCGGTGCAAACGTTGTGGATCTCCACGCCCGCTGCCAACTCGGCCTCGCGCAAGGCCTCCTCGATGCCTTGCGCCGTAGCATCGATGTTGACGACCACGCCGCGACGCACGCCTTCGCTCGGCGCCGTGCCGACACCGATGATCGCCGGTCCCGAGTCGCGCCGCTCGGCCACCACGGCGGCGATCCGCGAGGTGCCGATGTCGAGGCCGACGAGGAACTCCGGCTTGGTGCCCATGATTCGCCCTCGGAGCCGCCGCGCGGCTCAGACTCGCGTCCTCCGAGCGCCGTCGCCGTTCGCGGGTACCGTCTGCTCCCGGACCCGCACGATGACGCTGTCGCCGCGCGTCAGGTCGATCGACTCCAGACGCTTTTCGCGCCCCCGCCAGGAAGCCAGGACCCGCTCGGCGCGGGCGAGACGGATGCGCCAGTCGCGCCACCCGAGATCGAAGGAGATCTTGAGATCGACGGGGAACATCGTCATGCCGTGCTCCGCATCGAAGTGGACTTCGGAGATCGGACCGAGCACGCGCGCGGCGCGTCCGCGCCGCAACAACCACGTGACGCGCGGCAGGGCGATCTCCGGCGCGGTGCGTCCGTGTCCGCCGGCGAGACCGGTGATGATCGGCAGATCGCGCGAGTCGCTGGGCCCGAGTCGCGCCATCACTTCACCGCGTCGGTCGACGTAGTAGAGCTCGTCGAGCTGAACGATCGCCAGCGGCTTGTGCTCGCGCACGTCGACGACGACGCGGCGCGGCGGATCGCGGGTGACGCGGGCGCGCCGGATCCACGGGTGCTCCCGCAAGCGTCGCTCGAGCAGGTGCGGCTCGATGCGGAACAGGGAAAGCCCAGGGGCAATGCCAGCCCAGGCTTCGAGCTCCTCGGGCGAAACACGCGGCAGGCCGAGCTCCAGGCGTGCCCGGCTGCCGGGCCGCTCGGTCGCGAACTCGATCCCGTCGACGGCGAAATAGGAGTGGTCGATGACCCACAGCGCGGCCCGCGGGACGACGACGACGAGCAACAGGGCGAAGGCCAGCGAAGCGGCGACGACCGGCGCCGTGCGCCGCCCTGCCGCGACGACCGCCGGCCACGGAATGGCGATCCGCCGACTACGCTGCGGGACGGAGCGCCGGCGCCGGTTCTCGCGTTTCATCCCCAGTCCCCCACGAGCTTGATCTCCGCGTCCAGGCGCGCCCCACGCGCCGCCGCGACCGCTTCGACCGCTTCGTCCATCAGTGCACGCACGTCGGCGGCCGTCGCACCGCCGAGGTTGACGATGAAATTCGCGTGCGCCGGCGAGATCTGTGCGTTGCCGATGCGCCGCCCCTTGAGGCCGACCGATTCGATCAGCCGCCCGGCGTACGCTCCGGGCGGATTCTTGAACACCGAGCCCGCATTCGGATGCCCCAGCGGCTGCCGCGCGAGGCGCCGGCGGCGGGCGTCGGCACGCCGTGCCAGGACCGCCTCGCGATCGTCGCCGACCAACCGGAAACCGACGTGCGTCACGATGAAATGCGGCGGCAGATCGAAGTGCCGGTACGAGAAGCGCAGCTGGTCGCGCGGGATGCGCACGCTCGACCCCTCCGCATCGACACCGTCGACGTAGGTCACGACCTCGGCGATCTCTCCGCCGAAGGCGCCTGCGTTCATCAGCAGGCCTCCGCCGACCCACCCCGGGATACCTTCGGCGAACTCGAGCCCCGCGAGTCCGCGGTCGATCGACTCGAGCACCAGCTTCTTGAACGGCATCGCCGCGCCGCAGTGCACCCTCGTCTCGTTCTCGCCTGCGCACCAGCTCGCGGTTGCGAACGACCGCCCGAGATGCACGACGACGCCGCGCACCCCGCGGTCGCTGACGAGCACGTTGGTGCCACCACCGAGCACGAAGAGCGGAACGCCGCTGCCGCGGACGAGCGTCACCACCCGGCCGATCTCGGCGACGTCGTCGACCTCGACCCAAACGTCTGCCGGGCCGCCGATGCGGAACGAGGTATGGCGACTGAGGGGCTCGTCGGCGCGGGCACGCGGGCCGAGCTCCGTCTGCAACGCCTGCAGCAGGGAATCGCTCATGTTCCCCGGACCTCCACGGCACGCACGCCGGGCCGCGGGCGCGCCCGCAGGTCTTCGACGAGCCGCGGGGCGAGGCGATAGATCTCTCCTGCACCGAGCACGAGCACCAGATCGCCGGGCCGAACGCGCTCCACCAGCGCCGCGAGAAGGTCGTCCTCGGCACCGGCGTAGGCGACGTCGAGATGCCCGCGCCGACGTAGCGCCTGGTAGAGCGCCTCGGCGGAAATCCCTTCGATCGGGTCTTCGCCCGCTGGATAGACGTCGGTCAACACGAGCTCGTCGGCCGCATCGAACGCCGCGAGAAAATCGTCGAACAAGTCGCGCAGGCGAGTGAACCGATGCGGCTGAAAGGCGACCAGGATCCGGCGATCGAAGCCCTCGCGCGCCGCCCCGATCGTCGCCCGAATCTCGGTGGGATGGTGCGCATAGTCGCTCACCACGGTCACGCCATCGACCTCGCCGCAGACCTCGAAGCGCCGGTGGATTCCGCCGAAGGAGCGCAGCGCATCGCGAATCTGCTCGTCGGTCGCCCCGAGGTGGCGTGCCACCGCGAAGGCCGCCACGGCGTTCAAGGCCTGGTGGCGTCCCGGCAGCGGCACCACCAGGGGAACCGGCGGCTCGCCCTCGCGCCGCACCGACAAGCGGGTCTCCATGCCGTCGACCTCGATCGATTCGACGACGTAGTCCGCCTCCGGGCTCGTACCGTAGGTGACCACCGGCTTGCGCAACGAAGACAGCATGCCGCGAACGACGAGATCGTCGAGGCAGACCACCGCGAGGCCGAAGAACGGAACCCGATGGACGAAGTCGACGAACGCCGTACGAATCTTCTCCAGGTCGCCGTAGTGCTCGAGATGCTCGCGCTCGATGTTGGTGACGACGGCGATCGTCGGCGACAGCATCAGGAAGGTGCCATCGCTCTCGTCGGCCTCGGCCACCATCAGGTCGCTGCGGCCGAGTTGAGCATTCCAGCCGAAGGCGAGCAAGCGACCGCCGATGACGGCGGTGGGATCGAATCCAGCATG
>CALJUJ010000582.1 GCA_937975525.1 uncultured bacterium | reverse complement strand
CGCTTGCACTGGTCTTGCGCCGCTTCCGGTACATCTGGCTTTCGTTCGTGATCGGTTTTCATCTCGGCAGCGCGGCCCTCCTGGACACGTTCTTTTGGGAGATGATGGTCGTCGTGGTGGCATCGCTCGTCGCCCTCGACGTCTCCAGCGTTGGCTCACGCCAGAGTTCCGGATTCGTAGTTGGCGCGGCGCATGTCCAGGGTGCATTGGGCACTCGCCTCCGACTTCGGCGAGGTCGAGGGTAGGCTGGTGGCGCCGTGCGTTCGTCGGGGGCTCGTGCTCCGGGTGGACCGGCGCCAGTGCCGCCCCCGGGGAGTGACGTGCTTCTTTCGCGGTGTGCGGTGTTGACACAATTTGTGGTTTCGAGATACCGAATCGACGTGGTTGCGCGTGGGTGTGGATTCGCGCGGCTATCGCCAAGGGGGAACGGCATCTGTCGTTCGTGGCTCGTCTGTCAGGGGAGGAGTTCTCATGGGTCGATTCATCTCTAGGATCTCGCCGATCGCTTTGCTCGGCTCGCTGTGTCTGTTCGCCTCTTGCGGTGGAGGCGGCAGCGACGACGGCAACGTCGTGGCCGTCAACAACGTGATCTCTTCGGTCGAAGTGGTCGACTTCGGCAACGTCGCCAATCTCGTACAGGCATCGCTGCCTCCCGACGAAGGAGGCCCCAACGTTTCGGCGCCGGCGAACGCGATCGTCACCGAGGGCGGCGCGAGCCGCATCGATCTGACCTTCGATGCGCCCACATCCGTCGTGCTCGTGTCCGCGAGCATCGACGGCAACGAGCTCCCTGGGTTGTGGCAGGCGTCGTTTCCCGAGCCGCGAACGAGTGCGAAGCTCATGCTGGCCTTCGCACCGGATCTGGGCGACCTCACGGATCGATTTCTCTGCCGGTACACAGCCATCGACAGCAGCGGCCGGGCTGGACCGACGATCGGCACCGATACCGAGGTGGTCGATGCCGGATCCGTGCGGGAAGAATGCCTGGGTCAGACCTGTGAGACCTTCGTCCCTTGCGAGGACGATCAGGGTTGCGGCGATCCGGTGTGCGCGCAGACGACCGAGGGTTTCGGCCGTTGCGTCGAAGGCTCGACGAACTGCGATATCGTCGGTGATTGTGAAACCAGTGCGGACTGTCCGAACGGAGGGCTCTGCGTGATCGAGACTTGTTGCGGCAGGCCGGTCTGCGCGCCACCCGAGGTGTTCTGCAATCGAGGCGGCGCCGCTTCCTCTCGCTCCGGGGTCGCGAGCGCCGCGATCGGCTCGGGCGGCCCGACGATCGGTTCGCGGTGAGTCCGGCCGGGCTCCGTCGACGACCCACCGATCGTGTGGGTCGTCGACGGATGGGGCGAATCGGTTCGTCTAGACCCTCACCAAGGGCGGATCGAAGGCCAGGCGTTCCCGCGGAAGCGCAGGATCTCCTCGAGGTTGTCTCAGCGATTTCGCTGCTCGATCTCGGACTGGCAATCGAGGCAGAAGGGAGTCTCCGGCGCAGCCTGCAGGCGGGCGACGGCGATTGGCTCTTCGCAGCGACGGCAGAGGCCGTATTCGCCGCGCTCGAGCGCGGCAAGGGCGGCCTCGATCTGTTGGCGCCGCACGATCATCGCCTGATGCGCCGCCCGGGCCATCTGCTGCTGCTGGCTCGCATCGATGCGTGACACGCGCCCGATCGGCTCGTCGAGCCCGACCGGCCGCGCCGCTGCTTCGGCGGTCGTCGAGCCGCGGTCGAGATCGTCGCGCAGGCGGACGAGTGCGGCTCGCAGCGCCTCGATCTGCTCTTCCGTCAAGGGATCCATCGCTCCTTCGTCCTACGCCGTGCGCAAGGAAGCAATGATCACGGGTTGGCGGCGGTTGCGAGGACAGTGCCTCGCACCGCAGGCGGAGCGAGCAGACGCCTTCGCCGTAAGCCGAAATGCTCACAAACTGCTCAGTTCCGACACCCGATCAGCACGTGGTCGATCGCCTCGACGAGAAGGGTAACGTCCACTGGTGCGTCGGCGCCGAGGCCGTGTGCGCATGCATCGACGCTAGCCGTCCCGAGCAGGATGTTCACCAGGGTGATCAGCTCGTCGACGGTGACCATGCGATCGCCGCTGCAGTCACCGCTGCAAAGCCCGCCGCCCGGTGTGGGTGTCGCTTCGAGCGCCGCGGTCGCGGTTGCCGTGGGCGTTGCTTCGACGACGTCTCCGTCGAGATCGACGGCGACGTTCTGTGCTCCGACGAAGGCGCCGAGGTCGGCGCAGCCGTCGACCGGATCCTCCTCCGGCACGGGCTGGTCGTCTTCGATGCACGGCTCGGCCTCATTGTTCTCGGCGTCTCGGGGGCCCGTGTACCGGTAGAACTCGTAGCGCCGCACGACGGATCGCTTGTCCTCGCCGATGCGATCCTCGGCCACTTCCGCGTCCTCGTCATCACCCTCCGCGTCGCCGGGTTTCGACTGGATCAACTTCCATTCCGTCTCGATCTCCGTCTCGTCGGGGACGATCGCGTCGTCGGCACCCAGCAACAGGCGAACGAGGTCCTCCGGCTGCAGGTCGACCTCGCTTTCGACCTTGTAAACCTTCATCCACTGAGGCTCGCCGTATTGGGCGTGCACCTCTTCCTCGATCGGCTCGACCTCGGCACGGACGTCGTTGCCGCCGCCCGGGTTTGCGGCGACGTTCCAAACGGGTACGGGCAACTCGACGGCCTGCGGGACCGGCAGGAAGGCTGAGCTGGGATCGTTCGGGTCCGCGGCGACCAGCCAGCGGTAGGTCG
>CALJUJ010000581.1 GCA_937975525.1 uncultured bacterium | reverse complement strand
GATCGATTCGTATCGATCATGCCCCCGTATCTGCCGTGGCACCTCGAGCTCGTGTACCTGAGCGGAGTCGCCGAGATTGCCGGGGGCCTCGGAGTACTTCTCGCCGCCACGCGCACGTGGGCGCGCATCGGCCTGATCGTGTTGCTGGTCGCCGTCTACCCGGCGAACATTCACATGGCCATGAATCCCGAGCCCTTCCTCGCGCAAGGCATGTCGCTGGCAGCGCTCTACGCGAGACTCCCTTTGCAGTTCGTCTTGATGGCCTGGGTATGGTGGGCCGCCCGTCCCAGCGTGGATTGAGGCCATCCGGATCTCGCAAAGTCGCTTCGCTGGCTCCAGGCCGGTCGCTTGCACGATACCGTGCGTGCAACCCGGGCCGCGCCGCACCCGGGTTGCACGCCTCCCGCGCCGAGCGCATCGTCGAGCCATGACGGACACGAGCCGCCCCGCCATCGAGCCCTATGCCCGTCGCGAGAGCTGGCATTGCTATCGGCAGCTGATCGCGGACGCCTTCGCCTTCGAGTTCCAACACGAGCCGGCCGAGAGCTGGTTCGACTGGGAAGGGCACCACGTCCACCTGGACACGTGGCTACCGACCGAGCCCGCACGCGGTACCGTCGTGCTGATTCATGGTGGCGGCGGCCACGGTCGCCTACTCGCTCCCCTAGGAGATCGCCTGGCGCGCGCGGGCTATCGGGCGCTCGCCCCCGACCTTCCGGGCTACGGAATCACCGCAACGGCACCCGGGTGGCACGTCGACTACGCCGCGTGGCCGCGCCTCGTCGCGTACATGGCCGACGCCAACGCCGCGCCCGTTGCGCTCTTCGGGCTGTCGATGGGCGGGATGACGGCATTGTGGGGAGCGCAGATGGCTCGCGACGTGCGCGCGGTCATCGCCACCACCTTGATCGACCTGCGCGACCCCGCCGTCTACGAGCAATCGGCACGGTGGCCATGGGTCGCGCGCATGGCGCGCCTCGGTCACCGCTGGGCGCCCGCGCTGACGGATGGACTGGCGCTACCGCTCCGACTCGCGGCGCCGCTGGACGCACTTACCGGCGATCGCGCGCTGCAGGACTATTTCCGCACCGATCCGCTTCTCGGTGCGCGACGCGTGCCCACCCGGTTCTTCCGCACCACGCACCAATTCGTTCCGCCGCGCGACGACTTCGCACTGCCCTGCCCGTTGTTGCTCGCCCATCCCGGCGCCGACGTATGGACCCCCACGGCGATGAGCCGGCCCTGCTTCGACGCGATCCCGTCTGCGAAGGAGTTCCGGGAGATGAGCAACGGCTCGCACCTCCCGCTCGAGCAACCGTGCCTCCGCGAGCTCGAGGAAACGGTGCTCGACTTTCTCGCCAGGACGATGCGCAGCGATACCCCGGCCGCGTGAACGGCTCGGTCAGCTGGCGAGGACGTGCTGCTCCAGATTCGCCTTCTCTCCCGCGAAGGCATCGAACCACGGCTGTCGAGCGACGCTCGGCCTCGCCTTGCAGCGCTCGTACCAGGCGTGCAGCTCGGGGAAGTCGTGCTGGGGAAGGCCGAGACCATCGATGATCATGCCGAGGAACGGCAGCGCGACGATGTCGGCGATCGAGAAGGACTCTCCCGCCAGGAACGGAGACTGCGCGGCGTAGCCCTCCCAGATCCGGCATTCCGCGAGCAGCTTGTCGACGCGATCGCCCAGTTCCGGTCGTCGCATCCGGCGAAACTTCACCGAGCCGAAGATGTTGGTCGGATCGAGCTTCTGATTGAACTCGCCGACGAGGCGATAGCAGTTGGCCATTGCCACCGCGTCCCGCGGGATCAGCGACGGCTCTGGGAACCGATGCTCCAGGTAGAGTACGATCGCCGTGCTCTCCCAGACGCGCGCATCGCCATCGACGAGAGTCGGCACCTGCCCGCGCGGGTTGACGGCCAAGAATTCCGGCCTCTTGTGCTCGCCCTGGAAGAGATCGACGGTGACGTACTCGTAGTCGATCTGCTTTTCGTCGAGGCTCAGCTGCGCGCGCATCGCGTTGTTCGAAAACGGATGGCCGTAGAGTTTGATGCCGCTCATGTTGCGTCCTCCTCGGTCGGGATCGCGCGAAGACTAGCCCGGCACGACGGTCGGAGCCACCGGGCCCGCGCCTGGACGGATCTTCGGTGGCGATCCGCTGCGCGTCTGCGCTATGCCGTCCGCACCAATGATCAAGTACCTCGGAGCGCAGCTCTCTTACTTCCTGACCGAGCCCGAGGCGCGGCAGAACGTTCGTGCGCTGACACGCTATGTCGTCTTCGTGGTCGCGGTCATCGCCGCGTACTCGGTGCTGTTCCATTGGATCATGCTCTACGCCGAAGACGAGGAGCATTCCTGGATCACCGGAGTCTACTGGGTGCTCACCGTCATGAGCACGCTCGGCTTCGGCGACATCACCTTCACGAGCGACATCGGCCGCGCCTTCAGCATCGTCGTGCTGGTGTCGGGCATCATCCTGCTATTGATCGTTCTCCCTTTCGCATTCATTCGCTTCTTCTTCGCTCCGTGGCTGGAGGCGCAAGTGCGCCTACGAGCGCCGCGGCGAGTTGCCGGACATGTCCGTGACCATGTGCTCATCAGCCACTACGACTCGCTCGCGCCTGGCCTACTGGAGCGCCTGCGCCTCAGCGACATCCCCGCCTACGTCATCGAGCCCGCCCCGCGCGACGCCACCCACTTGGTGGGCCCAGCAATCGCCGCCCTCCGCGACGAGCCCGCCAGCGTCCCCCCCTCCGAAGCGGCCCGCGCCGCCGAGGCGCGCCTCGTGCTCGCCAACGTCAGCGACACCGTGAACACGAACATCACGCTCACCGTGCGTCAGGTGGCGCAGGACGTCCCCATCGTCGCCCTCGCCGAGGAACTGGCGTCCGTCGATCTTCTCGAGCTCAGCGGCGCTACCCACGTCATTCCCCTGAAGGAACAGCTCGGCGAGCATCTCGCCAATCGTGTCAACGCGGGACACGCCCAGGCGCACGTCATCGGCCGCTACCGTGGCCTGCTGATCGCGGAGTTCCCGGCACACCGAACGCCCTTCGTCGGCCGCACGATCCGCGAGACCCAGCTCCGCGAGAAGCTCGGCATCAACATCGCTGGGATTTGGGAGCGCGGCCGCGTCCTGGCGCCCACACCGGAGACGCGATTGTCCGACACCTCGGTCGTGCTCGTCATCGGCAGCGAGGAGCAGATGCTGGCCCTCGACACGCTGCTCGTCATTTACGACACGAACTACAATCCCGTGATCGTCGTCGGCGGCGGGCGCGTCGGGTGCTCGACCGTGCGCGCCCTCAAGAAGCGCGACCTCGCCGTCCACCTCATCGAGCGCGAGGAAGCGCTGCGCCCACGGCTCGAGGGAATCGCCGACCAGCTGTTCATGGGCGACGCCGCGGAGCGCGAGTTGGTCATGTCGGCGGGACTGATGGAGGCTCCGTCCGTGATCCTCACGACCAACGACGACGCCACCAACATCTACCTGGCCGTCTACTGCCGCAGGCTCAACCCGGAGCTGCGGATCGTCAGCCGTGTCACCCACGAGCGCAACATCGAAGCGATTCATCGTGCCGGCGCCGACCTGGTGCTGAGCTACTCCGCGCTCGGCATCGAGAGCGTCATCTCGTTTCTCCAGGGACGCGAGGCGACGCTGCTCGGCGGCGGCGTCGAGATCTTCGCAACGCGGGTGCCCGCGACCCTAGCGGGAAAGACCCTCGCCGAGAGCGAGATCGGCGCCCGCTCGGGACTCAACGTGATCACGGTCGAACATGCGGGAGCGGTGACCCACAATCCGACCCCGGTCACGGTGCTGCACGAGGACGCCGAGATCGTCGCCCTGGGCACCCAGGCACAGCGGGAACGCTTTCACCGAATCTTCGGCTGAGCCCGCGAACGACCGGGCCGCCGGGCCGCCTCAGCGTGGCGTCAGGATGACCACGGGAATGTCGCGCGGCGTCTTCGCCTCGTAGGCGTCG
>CALJUJ010000580.1 GCA_937975525.1 uncultured bacterium | reverse complement strand
TAGCCTCGTTTTCACGTTGGTTGCAAAGGCCTCCGCCTGTGGGGCTCTGCCCCACGTCTACCGGATCGGTGCTGGTCAACCGCCGAAAGCGTGTTCTGCCGTTGCTGCGGCGACGTCGTCCCATAGGGGCGCGGACCGCGCACTTGCTCGGATGGGTCGATTCATCGAGTATCTGGTTTCTGGAGGAACAAGGCTGTGACCGAACATCAGAGCTCCGGCTCGGCCGGCGATTCGCCTACTTTTCATCCATTCGAACCCACCGAAGAGCATCGACTGCTGGCGCAATCGATGCGATCGTTCGTCGCCACCGAAGTCGAACCGCAGGCTGCCCGGTACGACCGCGACGAGCGATTCAACCGCGATCTGTTCCAAAAGGCCGCGCGGCTGGGGCTACTGGGCTTGACGGTCCCCGAGGCTGATGGCGGGAGCGGTCTGGACGCGGTCGCCTCGGTCATCGTCCACGAGGCGCTTTCGACCTCGGATCCAGGATTTTGCCTCGCGTACCTGGCCCACTCGCTTCTGTTCGTGAACAACTTCGCTCGCAACGGCACCGCGGCGCAGAAAGCCCGCGTCCTGCCACAGGCGATCTCCGGCGAGTTCGTCGGTGGAATGTGCATGTCGGAGCCCGACGCTGGTACCGACGTCCTGGCGATGCGGACGGAAGCCGTTCGCCGGGGAGACCATTACGTGCTGAACGGCCGAAAGATGTGGATCACCAACGGAGCGATCGACGACACCACGCTCGGCGATGTCTTCCTGGTCTACGCTCGTACGGGTAGGGGATTGAGTACATTCCTCGTAGAGAAGGGGTTCGAAGGCTTCTCCTTGGGGCAGAGAATTCACGATAAGCTCGGTGTACGTGCTTCGATGACCGCCGAGCTCGTGTTCGACGACTGCCTGGTTCCCGTCGACAACCTGATTGGAAACGAAGGCGAAAGCATCAAGCACATGATGCGCAATCTCGAGATCGAGAGGCTTGCGCTCGCGGCCATGTCTCTTGGGATCGCACAGAGGTCGTTGCAGGTCATGGTGCGCTATGCGTCGGAGCGGAAGGCATTCGGCGTTCCGATCGCGGAGCACGGTCAGATTCAGCGGCATGTCGCCGAGTCGTTCGCGGAGTTCAAGGCAGCGCGGTCGTATGTCTACCAGGTTGCCCGTCGCTTGGACCTCGATTCGCACGGAAACCGCCTCGATGCGGATGGGACGAAGCTGTTCGCTGCTCGCGTCGGCAAGGACGTGGCCGACCGCGCGATCCAGGTACTTGGAGGGTATGGCTACGTCGGCGAATACGTCGTCGAACGGCTATGGCGTGATGCGAAGCTCCTCGAGATCGGCGGAGGAACCCTCGAGGCTCATCAGAAGAACATTACCAAGGATCTCGTTCGCTCGCCCGACCAGATCCTCGTGTAGCCCGCTCCCGGTAGCGCCGGCAGCTGTATGGAACTCGGTACTCGCACGGCTTTGCGCCGCCTGAGGCGCGTAGCGCTGGTCGTACCCGCAGCGATGACCTGGCTCGGAGCCACGCTCGTCGCGGCAGGCGCCGAGCCAGCACCGAGCCGCTTCTTCTTTCGAGGAGTCGGCGACGTCAATATGTCTGACGCCACCGACAGCAACCATCTCTAGGCGCGTTTCCCTCGCCACATCGGGAGACACGACGAAGCCGTTCTCGCGGAGCTCCGCAACTTCTTCCGGTCGCGTACGGATGATCGCAAGGGGCCTCTGTCTCTCCGGCTGGTCGAGATCCTCGACTTCGTCGAGGACCGTTTCGATCCAGACAGACTCGTCTTGTACTCGGCCTACCGTAGCCCCGATCTCAACGCGTCATTGCCCGGTGCCGCGCGTGCCTCTTTGCACGTCCAGGGCTTGGCCGCAGATGTTGCCCTCGAGGGCGTCTCGATTCGTGACGCCTGGATCGATCTACGTGCTCACGAGCCGGGCGGCCTTGGTTTCTATGCAGCGGATGGATTTCTGCACATCGATGTCGGCAACCCGCGGTTTTGGGAGCAGCACACGTCGGGCGTGGGTTCGAACCTGTCCTCCGGAAACGCGCGGATATTTGCTCGAACCGAATACGACCGCTACCCCGGCCTGGGTGGCTGGAAGCTGCGCCTTCACGGTATGACAGCCGTGCCCGTAGGGCTTCGCGAGCGGGTCGAGCCGGGAATGGCGCTTGTTCCGCTGACGCCCGGAG
>CALJUJ010000579.1 GCA_937975525.1 uncultured bacterium | reverse complement strand
CGGCCTGCTGGCCCGGGAAGGTCACCGCCTTCTCGGTGATGCGTCCCTCCAGCTTGCCCCAGGCGACGAAGCTTCCCCAGAACGTGACCGCACCGATCAGGCCGGATGCCATCGTCGCCACCAGTGCGTCGATGCCGGGGACGCGACCCGTCGCCAAGGCCGCGGTCATGGCCGCGCCGGCCACCAGCACCGAGGCGCCGCCGCCGAGGCCGTTGAAGATCGCGACGAGCTGCGGCATCGCGGTCATCTCCACGCGCTGCGCGAGAAGGGCCCCGATTCCGGCGCCGAGGACGATGCCGGAGAGGATCTGCGCGTAGCCGATGATCTCGCGGTCAGCGAGGGTCACGATGACCGCGACGAGCATGCCGAGCGCACCGAGGAAGTTCCCTTGCACGGCAGTGCGCGGGTGCGACAGCCGCTTCAGGCAGAGGATGAAGAGGACGGCCGAAACCAGGTAGGCGAGGTTGATGACGATCGGGTTCACGTCTCAGTCCTTCTTGCGAAACATGCCGAGCATGCGATGCGTCACCAGAAAGCCGCCGACGACGTTGACGGTGCCGAGCACCACGGCGCAAAATCCGAGCACGCTGGTCAACAGGCTCTGCTCGCCGCCGGCCGCGATCATCGCTCCGATCAAGGTGATCCCCGACAGCGCGTTGGATCCCGACATCAGCGGCGTGTGTAGCGTCGGCGGAACTTTGGTGATCACCTCCCAGCCGACGAACAAGGCGAGAACGAATACCGTCAATGCGGCGACCAGGCTCTCCATGCGATGCTCCTTCTGGTGGTGCGGCTCAGGCGGCGGACTCGGCGGCGAGTGCTTCGAGTAGGCGCGGGTGCACCACCTCGCCGCCACGGGCGACCAGCGTCTCGCGGACGACTTCGTCGTCGAGGTCGATCGCCAGGGTGCCGTCCTTCACGATCTGGGCGAGAAAGGTGGCGATGTTCTTGGCGAACATCTGGCTCGCGTGAAACGGCACGCTCGACGGCAAGTCGATCGGGCCGTAGATCCGCACGCCTCCGTGCTGGACGGTCTCTCCGGGCCGGGTCAGGACGCAGTTGCCGCCGCGCTCGGCAGCGACGTCGACGACCAGGGAACCCGCCGCCATGGCCTCGACCATCTCCTGGGTGACGAGTTTCGGCGCCGGGCGTCCGGGGATGGCCGCTGTGGTGATCACGACGTCGCTCTCGGCGATGACGCTCTGCATGAGCTCACGCTGGCGCTTGAGAAATCTCTCGTCCTGAGCCGTCGCGTAACCGCCCGAGCCCTGCGCGTGTGCGGTCTCGATCGGCAGCTCGACGAAGCTCGCGCCGAGGCCCTCCAGCGCCTCGCGCGCGGCGGCACGGATGTCGTAGGCGTGCACCACGGCGCCGAGGCGGCGCGCGGTGGCGATCGCCTGGAGGCCGGCGACGGCCGCGCCGATGACGAATACCCGCGCAGGAGCGATCGTTCCCGCCGCGGTCATCATCATCGGGAAGATCTTCGGCAATGCCTCGGCGGCCAAGATCACGGCCTTGTACCCGGCGATCGAAGCCTGGGAGGAAAGCACGTCCATGCTCTGTGCACGCGTGATCCGCGGTATCAACTCGAGCCCGAAGATCGTGGCGCCGCTGTCCGCCTGCTCCTTGGCGGCACCGACGGCGCCCAGCGGATCCTGGAGGCCGATCACGGTCAGCTCGGGCCGCAAACGTGGTAGGTCCT
This sequence comes from uncultured bacterium, assembly GCA_937975525.1. Lineage (GTDB taxonomy): Bacteria > Desulfobacterota > Binatia > HRBIN30 > HRBIN30 > CALJUJ01. The sequence goes on along the minus strand of CALJUJ010000579.1, from coordinate 2,645 downwards.
CGCGTCCGCGCTCGGAGTTCACGCCGAAGCCGCGAACCTGGACGACGATGTCGGCGCGCTCGAAGACGTCGGCGCGATTCGCCGCGATCTCGGCGCCCTTGTCGCGGTAGTCGGCGTCGGAGAATCCTGCCGGCTCTCCGGCTCCGCTCTCCAAGAGCACCTGTACCTTGGATCGTTGAGACAAGGCGGGAAGCACGTGCGGCGTCAAGGCGACACGGCGCTCCCCGGGGAAGGTTTCGCTGGGTACTCCGACGATCATGCGCGGCGTATGCTGCCAAAAGGGCGCTGCGGTCGCAAACCTGCGACCTTGCGGCATGGCTCCGACCGCGGCACGATGACGTTCACGATGACCTTGGCCGACACCTTCGGTAGGCCGCTGCGCAGCCTGCGACTCTCGGTGGTCGCCGGATCATTAAAAAACTGCACGTACTGCATGCCCGAAGCGAGCTACGTGTGGCTGCCGAAGGCGGACATCCTGACGTTCGAGGAGATCGACCGACTCGTCGACGTCTTCCTGGGCTCGGGTGTCGACAAGGTGCGTCTGACCGGCGGCGAGCCACTCGTTCGTCGCGATCTTCCGGTTCTCGTGGGCATGCTGGCGCGCAAGCCGGCACTACGGGAATTGGCCTTGACGACGAACGGCGTCTATCTCGGAGAGCATGCCGAGGCACTGCACCGAGCAGGACTCCGGCGCCTGACGGTCAGTCTCGATACCTTGCGCCGGGAGCGCTTTGCGCGAATCGCCCAGCGCGACTCGTTGGCGGCAACCCTTGCCGGGATCGATGCAGCGGTCGCCAGCGGCTTCGCGGGGATCAAGCTCGATACGGTGCTGCTGCGTGGCATCAACGACGACGAAATCATCGACCTGTTGGCGTTTTCGGCGGAGCGAGGCATCGAGGTTCGCTTCATCGAGTACATGGACGTGGGCGGCGCGACCCGCTGGGATGCCGCCCAGGTGGTGCCGCGACACGAGATCCTCGCCATCATCGAAGCAGCCTACGGGACGGTCGCGGCCTTGCCCGGGCGGGGTCCGGCACCAGCCGAGCGGTTTCGACTCGCCGACGGCACGATATTCGGCATCATCGCCTCGACGACGGCGCCCTTCTGCGCCGCCTGCGACCGCAGCCGGCTGACGGCCGACGGCACGTGGTATCGCTGCTTGTACGCAACGGACGGGACGGACCTGCGCGGCCCACTACGGGCAGGCGCGAGCGATGAAGAGCTAGCCGACCTCGTCGCCTCCGGCTGGCAGGCGCGCCGCGACCGCGGCGCCGAGGAGCGTCTACGGGTGCGTCAGCGGTCCGCCCTGTTCGACCGCGAGGAACTGCGACGGCGCCCGCACCTCGAGATGCATACCCGCGGCGGGTGAGCGCCGTCTCGGATCACCACTCGCCAGTGTTCGGCATCGATGCCCACGGCTCCTGTGGAGCCAGGGCGTCGCCTTTCTGCAGGAGCTCGATCGAGATCCCATCTGGGGAGCGTACGAAGGCCATCCTGCCGTCGCGCGGCGGTCGGCGGATGGTCACGCCGGCGTCGTATAGGCGCTGACAGAGCGCGTAGATGTCGTCGACCTCGTAGGCGACGTGACCGAAGTTGCGGCCGCCGGCGTACTCTTCCGGGTCCCAGTTGTAGGTGAGCTCGATCTGCGCGCGCTCGTCGCCCGGGGCAGCCAGGAAAACGAGGGTGAAGCGTCCGGCGGCGATCTCCTTGCGTGCCACCTCGCGCAGGCCCAAGTGGTCACAATAGAATTCGAGCGATTCGACCAGGTCCGTCACTCGGACCATGGTGTGCAGATATCTCAGCATGCGGTCCCTCCCAATGAGTCGAGGCTCGGCTGGAAGAACTTGGCGTAAACCTCGCGTATGGCGGTGGTATGCTCCTCGTAGTCGGCGAGCAAGGCTCGACGGGCGCCGCCGCTGCGCTGGGCAGAGCGATAGCCGAGGCCCAGCGCCAGCGCCTCGAGATCACCGCGTTCCTCGTTCAAGTCGGAGATCGAGCGGTTGTTGACGATCCGCAACCGGCTCGACAAGCGCTGCAGAAACTCCCAGCCCGCGCTCAGGGTGGCGTGATCGGTCGCTGCGACGAGCCCGAGTTCCAAGAGCCGGTCGAGTTGCCGGGCGATGGGCTGCGTGTCGACGAGACCTGGATGGGTGCGTGCGTGGCGGAGTTGGAGGAGCTGGACGACCGATTCGACGTCCAACAGACCGCCGTGCCCCGTCTTGAAGTCGCGGCGTCCACGGCTCTCGCGGGCGATCTCTCCCTCCATGCGTCGGCGGATGCGGTGGATCTCGGGGGCGGGATCCTCGTCGAGCTCCCGCAGGAGAATCTCCCGGCGCAGCTCATCGAATCGGGTTGCGAGCGAGCTCGCCCCCGCGACGCCCCGGGCCCTCAAGAGTGCCTGGCGCTCCCAGGTCCGCGCTCCGCGGTCATGATAGCTCCGAAAGCCAGGCAGCGACGTGACCAACGTTCCCTGCCGCCCCGAGGGCCGTAGCCTGGCATCGACCTCGTAGCAGACTCCGGTCACGACCCTCGTGCTCAACGCCCAGATCAGCTTCTGCGCCAAACGCGCGTAGTAGTCCTGTGCGCCGGCACGCACGAGGGCGGAGGCTTGGCCCAGGAGGTAGGGGAAGATGCCGTGGAGGTAG
>CALJUJ010000578.1 GCA_937975525.1 uncultured bacterium | reverse complement strand
GCCGCCGTCCACGTCGGCACCTGCCTCTTCCTGCTCTCCGACGCGTCGGCCTGGATCACCGGTCAGATCCTCAACGTCGACGGCGGCCAGATCATGCGGCCGTGAGACGAGCGAGATCACCAGCATGGACAACGCCTTCGGCGCCGAGCACCGCAACCTGATCGACGGCGTCCTCGCCGACGCCGACGGCGGGCGCGTGGTCGACAACCTCAACCCCGCGACGGAAGAAGTCATCGGCCACACGGCGGACGCTACCCGTGCCGACATGGACCGCGCCATCGGCGCCGCACGGCGCGCCTTCGACGAGACCTCGTGGTCGACCGACACCGCCCTGCGCGTCCGCTGCCTCCGACAGCTCGAAGAGGGACTGCGTTCGGTCAACGACGACCTGCGCCAGATCGTCGTCGCCGAGGCGGGTTCGCCGGTCGCGCTCACCTACGCCGTGCAGTGCGACTCGTCCATCGACGGGCTGTCGCACTGGGTCGGCGTGGCCGAGAGCTACGCCTGGGAAACCGCGCTTCCGGATACCGAGTTCATGGGCATGACCGCGCGCCGCCTCCTGCGCCGCGAAGCCGCGGGCGTGGTCGGCGCGATCACGCCGTGGAACTTCCCGTTCTACCTCAATCTCTGCAAGCTCGGGCCGGCGCTCGCCGCCGGCTGCACCGTCGTGCTCAAGCCGGCGCCGGACACCCCATGGTCGGCGACGATGATCGGCCGGATCATCGCCGAGAAGACCGACATCCCGCCCGGCGTGGTCAACATCGTCGCCAGCGCCGACCATGGCCTCGGCGAGATGCTCGCCGCCGACCCGCGCGTCGACATGGTCACCTTCACCGGCTCCACCGCCACCGGTCGGCGGGTGATGGCGGCGGCGGCACCGACGGTCAAGAAGATCTTTCTCGAGCTCGGCGGCAAGTCGGCGGCGATCATGCTCGACGACGCCGACCTCGCCGCGGCCCTGGCGGGCATCTCCCAGGTCTGCGCGCACTCGGGACAGGGCTGTGCGCTGACGACGCGGTTGCTGCTGCCACGCTCGCGCTACGACGAAGGCGTCGAGCTCGCCCGACGATCGTTCGCGTCCCTGGGTTGGGGCGACCCGACGAACCCCGCGCACCTCGCCGGCCCGCTCGTCAGCGCTCGCCAGCGCGAGCGGGTGCTCGGCTACGTCGCACGAGCCCAGCAGGAAGGCGCACGCCTGGTATGCGGTGGCGGCAAGCCGGCACACCTGCCCCGCGGCTACTACGTGGAACCGACGATCTTCGCCGACGTCGACGAGAGCTCGACGCTCGCCCAGGAAGAGGTGTTCGGGCCGGTCCTGGCGATCCTACCCTTCGACGACGACGACGATGCCGTGCGCATCGCCAACCACTCGATCTATGGCCTGTCGGGAGCGGTCACCAGCGCGAGCGAGGAGCGAGCGCTGGCGGTGGCGCGCCGCATCCGCACCGGAACGATGTCGATCAACGGCGCGGTCTGGTTCGCGGTGGACACCCCCTTCGGCGGCTACAAGCAGAGCGGCGTCGGCCGCGAGAACGGCATGTTGGGCTTCGAGGAGTACCTCGAGGCCAAGGCGATCGCCCTACCGGCCGCTTGAGCCGGCGCGCGACGGGGGAACCGGCGATGGGCACGATACCGGCAGGGGGCAGCGAGAGCTACGACAGAGCGGCGCGCGCGACCAAGGTGCGGCGCGTCCGTGGCTCGCTCCCGTTGCTCGGCCACATGGTCGACTTCGCGCGCAATCCGATTGCGTTGATGCGTCGCGCGCGTGACGAGGCTGGGCCCGCGGCCGAGATCCGTCTGATGAACAAGCGGGTGGCCTTGCTTTCGGGCCTGGAAGCGCAAGAGGCCTTCTGCCGTGCGCCCGACGACCAGCTGTCGCAGAAGATCGCCTATCGGCTGATGACGCCGATCTTCGGCGAAGGCGTGGTCTTCGACGCACCACTGGATCGGCTCAACGAGCAGCTGCGCATCCTGATGCCCGCGTTGCGAGACCGCAACATGCGCAACTACGCGGACATCTTCGCCGCCGAGGTCGACGGCATGGTCGCCGACTGGGGCGAGTCGGGAGAGATCGACGTGCTCGCATTCACCGCCGAGCTCACCACCTACACGTCGAGCGCCTGCCTCCTCGGCGAGGAGTTCCGCCACGGCATGAACGCCGAGTTCGCACGCGTGTACGCGGCCCTCGAAGCCGGGGTCAACGCCATCGCCTACATCAACCCCTACCTGCCGCTGCCCGCGTTTCGCCGGCGCGATCGGGCCCGCGCCCGCCTGGTCGAGATGATCACGCACATCATCGAACAGCGCCGCCGCGACGACGAGAGCAAGGGTGATGCGCTGCAGGTGCTGATGGATTCGCGCTACAGCGACGGCACTGCACTCACGCCGAACGAGATCACTGGCATCCTCACGGCAGCGATGTTCGCCGGCCATCATACGAGCTCGGGCACGGCGGCGTGGACGCTCATCGAGCTCATGCGCAACCCGCAGTGGCTGGCGCTCGTACGTGACGAGGTGGATGCGATCCACGCACGCGACGGGGCTCTGGGATTCGCTGCGCTGCGCGAGGTGCCGATCCTCGAGAGCGTCATCAAGGAAGTGCTGCGCCTGCACCCGCCGCTGGTGATCTTGATGCGCGGTGTCGTGCGCGACTTCGACATCGCGGGCGTCACCATCCCCGCGGGGCACCTGGTGGCAATCTCCCCGGCGGTATCGCATGCGATGCCCGAGCTGTTTCGCGATCCCGAACGCTTCGATCCGGAGCGCTACGGTCCCGGACGCGAGGAGGACGCGCAGACGTTCGGCTGGATTCCGTTCGGCGGCGGCGCTCACCGTTGCTCCGGGTCGGCGTTTGCGCTCATGCAACTGAAGGCGATCACCGCGCGCCTGGTCCAGCATTGGGACTTCGAGATGGCGCAGCCGAGCGCCAGCTACGCCGACGACTACACGAAGATGGTGGTGCAACCGCAGACCCCCTGCCGCGTGCGCTACCGCCGACGAGGCCGAGCGGCGCAGCCGCTACGGACGACCGACTCCGCGTCACGAGTCGTGGAGTCGCGACGCGCACGCGTGGTTCTCGATACGCAGCTGTGCCAGGGGCACGGCGCCTGCGTCACCGAATGCCCGGAGCAGTTCGTCCTCGCCGAAGGCGCGCGCACGGTCACCCTGATCGCCGATGGTCGTCTCCCGGAATCGGCGCCGGCCGACGCTGCCACGCGGCGGGAGAAGGCCGTACGGTTCTGCCCGACGCGAGCCCTGCGGCTGGAGCCCGAGTAACCGCGCCATCCACGCAACGTCCGAGCAAAGGAGTCATGCGATGCCCGCGTACCCGCGCGAAGAGATGGAAGAGATGATGCGCCGCTGGAAGCAGGCCAACCTCGACGCCGAGGCGGCCGGCGACTGGCGATCGATGGCGGAGTTCTACACGGAGGACGCCGAGTACACCTGGAACCTCGGCCCCGAGGAGGACTTCATCGCCCGCGGTCGCGAGCAGATCCGCGACTGGTGCCTCGGCACCGAGATGGAGGGGTTGGACGGCTGGCAGTACCCCTACGACCGCGTGCTGATCGACGATCGGCAAGGCGAGGTCGTCGCCTTCTGGCGTCAGGTCGCGCCCGGCGCGCGTGCCGACGGCACGGCTTACGAAGTGCTCGGCGTCGGCGGCTCGTGGTTTCGCTACGCCGGGAACTACCAGTGGAGCTGGCAACGTGACTTCTTCGATCTCGGCAACGTGATGGCTCTCTTCGTGGAGCTCGCCGAAGGGGGCAAGCTCAGCGCGGGGATGCAGGCGCGCCTCGAGAAGGCGGCGAGCGGCGAGCCGATGCCCGGGCACGTGCGACGCGGCACGGCCGCCACCTGACGACACGATGTCGCCGCCCGTTGCCGGCGCCAGCCGCTGGCTCTCCGCCAACCCCGACAAAGCCTGGGGGGAGAAGTTCTTTCTGGCGTACTCGGTCTGGTGGATGCTGGCCATGGGCGTGCTCATGCAGACGGGAGCCGGAGCCGTCTGGGGCGACGCCGCGCTCAACCTCGTCATGCTGGTGATTCTCGTGCCGGCTGTGGCCGTTCCGGCCTGGCTGCACCGGCGGACGGACGACGGCCGTCCCTGGCCGCAGACGTACTGGTTCAAGGCGAACGTCTGGCTGGCGATCTATTCCGGTGTCGGCAGCTACTTCGGCAGCGAGTACTTCTTCGACGTGCTCGGCATGACCTACCACT
>CALJUJ010000577.1 GCA_937975525.1 uncultured bacterium | reverse complement strand
CGTTCACCTCGGGCACCACCAGGGGCACGTCGGGGTCGTCGGCGAACAGCTGGCTGCAGTCGATCACGACCGCGGGGCTCTGCTCGAGGCGGCCGATCCATTCCGCGGCGACCTGCTCGCCGGCAGCGAGAAAGACGAGGTCGACGTCGTCGAAGCTGGCGCCGTCGAGGACCTGGACGACGGGAACGTGCTTGCCGCACGAGAGCCCCTCGCCCGCGGTGCGCAGCGACGAGTACAGCCGCAGATCGCCGATCGGGAAACCCCGCTGCTCCAAGACTCCGAGCAGCTCACGACCGACGAGGCCCGTGGCTCCGACGACGGCGACGGTGGGATCGGACATCGCTCAGCGACCGAGTCGTTCGACGACGGCAGCGCCCATGGCGGCGCAGCCGAGCTGGGTGGTTCCGGGCTGTACGACGTCGGCGGTGCGCAGCCCGTCGGCGAGGGCGCGGGCGACGGCGTTCTCGATCATCTCCGCCGCTTCGGCGTGGTCGAGCGAGTAGCGCAGCATCATCGCCGTCGACAAGATCGCGGCCAGCGGGTTGGCGAGGTCCTTGCCCGCAATGTCCGGGGCGCTCCCGTGAATCGGCTCGTAGAGGCCGCGGGGTCGCCCCAGCTGGTTCTCGCGCTCGCCGATCGACGCCGACGGCAGCATTCCCATCGAGCCGGCGAGCATCGACGCCTCGTCGGTGAGAATGTCGCCAAACATGTTCTCCGTGGCGATGACGTCGAAGTCGCGCGGCCGGCGCAACAAGTGCATCGCCATCGCGTCGACGAGAACGTTCTCGTAGGCGACGTCGGGATATTCGGCGTGGACCTCCTCGGCGACCTCGCGCCACAGCCTCGACGTCGACAAGATGTTGGCCTTGTCGACCGACGTGACCTTCTTGCGACGCTGGCGCGCCAGCTCGAACGCGGCGCGCATCAGGCGCGCGACCTCGGCCTCGGAGTACACCAACGTGTCGACGGCATCACGGTGACCGGGCTCGCCCCGGCGCTCGCTCGGCTTCCCGAAGTAGATGCCGCCGGTGAGCTCGCGCACCACCACGAGGTCGACGTCGCGCAGGATGTCCGCCTTCAACGGTGCCGCGTCGAGCAGCTCGGGAAAGACCTGCACCGGGCGCAGGTTGGCGAACAGCTCGAGCCCCTTGCGCAGGCCGAGCAGCGCCTGCTCGGGACGCACGGTGGCTTTCGGATCGTCCCACTTCGGGCCGCCGACGGCGCCGAGGAGAACGGCGTCGGCTTCACCCGCGAGGCGCAGGGCGCTCTCCGGCAGGGCCTCACCGCAAGCGTCGATCGCGGCGCCGCCGATCACGGCGTCCTCGAAACCCACCTCGAAGCCGCGAAGCGTCGCGCAGGTCTCGAGCACGAGGCGAGCCTGGGCGACGACCTCCGGGCCGATTCCGTCTCCGGGTAGCAGCAGGATCTTCACGTGGCTCCTCCCTTCGGGGCGTCCGTGGCCAACGTGCGGCTCACGGCCCCGTTTCTTCTGGCTGGCGCCGGTAGGCGCCGCGCAGCTGCAGCTTGTTCAGGGCATTGACGAAGGCGCGCGCGCTCGCCTGGACGGTATCCGTATGCGAGCCCTGCCCCGAGACGGTCACGCCGTCGACGTTGATCAGGCACGACACCTCGCCCAGCGCATCGGTGCCGCCGGTGATCGCCTTCACCGCGTAGCGTTCCAGCTTCGGCCGAATGCCGGTCAGCTGTTGGATGACCTGGTAGCAGGCGTCGACCATGCCGTCGCCGTCGCCTTCGGCGCTGACCTCGGTCCCGTCGACGCGCAGTGTGACGCGCGCATGCGGCTTCGTCCCGGTGGACGACGACGCGGCGAGATCGACCAGCTCGAAACGATCGGCGCCGCGCACGGCCTCTTCGGTGACGATCGCCAAGAGGTCTTCGTCGTAGACGTTCTTCTTGCGGTCGGCGAGCTCTTTGAATCGCTGGAATGCGCTGTTCATGTCGACGGCGTACAGGTCGACCCCCAGCTCCTTCAGGCGCTCGGCGAAGGCGTGCCGTCCGGAGTGCTTGCCCAGCACCAGCTTGTTGCTCTGGATGCCGACCGACTCCGGCCGCATGATCTCGTAGGTCTGCTTGTCCTTGAGCACACCATCCTGATGGATTCCGGCCTCGTGGGCGAAGGCGTTGGCGCCGACGATCGGCTTGTTCGCCGGCACCACCAGGCCGGTCACCTGCGACAACAGGCGGCTCGCCGGATAGATCTGCTCGGTGACGACGTTGGTGTGCAGGTCGAAGAAGTCGCGGCGTGTCTCGATCGCCATGACCACCTCTTCCATCGACGTGTTGCCCGCGCGCTCGCCGATACCATTGATGGTGCACTCGATCTGGCGGGCACCGTTCTTCACCGCCGCCAGGGAATTGGCGACGGCCATGCCCAAGTCGTTGTGGCAGTGTGCGCTCCAGCGCACGTCCTTGCCGCCCGGAGTCGTCGCGATCAGATCGGCGAACAGGGCGCCGAACTCCTGCGGCACGGCGTACCCGGTGGTGTCGGGCACGTTCAGCGTCGCCGCGCCGCAACCGATGACGGCGGCGAAGACCTGCTTCAGGTAGTCACGATCCGACCGCGAGGCGTCCTCGGCGGAGAACTCGACGTAGTCGACGTGCTTGCGAGCGAACTCGACGGCCCAGCACGCGGCGTCGATGACCTCCTGGCGGCTCATGCCCAGCTTGCGCTCCAGGTGCAGGTCGGACGTGGCGATGAACACGTGGATGCCGGGGTGGGCAGCCTTGGCAACGCTCTCGAGCGCCTTGGTGATGTCGCCCTCGCGGGTCCGCGACAGGCTCAGAACGATGGGCTCGGAGACCGCCTCGGCGACGCGCGCCACGGAATCGAAATCCCCGGGCGACGAGACGGCGAAACCGGCCTCGATGACGTCGACGCCCAGCTTCTCCAGCTGCCGGGCGATGACGACCTTCTCCTCGACGTTCATCGTCGCGCCCGGCGACTGCTCGCCGTCGCGCAGCGTGGTGTCGAAGATCCAGACTGCGTTCGGGTCGTGGTTCATGAAGCACCTCCCTCGGCCCGGCCTCCAAACGCCGGCGCCTGATAAACGAAAGGCCACGGGGGGAAGTCGCCCGCGGCCCTACTCATGATGCACGAACGCCACGGGGGAATTCCTCCCGCCCGTGGCGTCTTTCGGTTGCGTTGCCTACGCTCCTCCAGACGCGCCGGGCGGGCACGTAAGAAGGAGAACGAGCTGCGCGCTCGACCCGGCGATATGGCTGGCGAAGTACATGTCCTCAGACAGCTAGTGTACGCGATAGCCGATGTCAAGGTTGAGCGCCGCCCCGACGCGGCGATAGACCAAGATCCACTCGGAACCCATCTTGCTCGATTTTCTGCGCCGCCACGTTCGCAAGTCCCTCGGCATCGTACCGACGCTCGACCTCCACGGTCTCGGCGTCGGCGACGCCCTCGCCGAGACGGAAGCGTTTCTCCGCGCTGCCCGCGATGCGCGCGAGCCGATCGTTCGCATCGTCTACGGCAAGGGCAGGCGCAGCCCGGGTGGTCGCGGCGTCCTGCGCCACGTCGTTCCGCGTTGGCTCGAAGCCGAGGGCGCGAGCCTGGTCGAGAGCTTCACCCGCATTCCCGATCGCAGCGGCGCCGACGGTGCCGTGCGCGTGCGGGTGCGCCTGCCCGACGTGGTGCACTCGCAGCCGTGATCGTGCTAACCGCGAGCGACGTATGGCTTTGAGCTGGTGGGACAAGGCGGAGCTCGTCGGGCTGGTGGCCAAGGCGGCACTCGCCTGGCTGCGCCGGGATACCGGCTTTCCCAGCCCGGTCCCCGACAACCCCAAGTTCGTGACCGCCCGCGAGGCCGTCGCTCGCGTTCGCGACGGCGACGTCGTCGCCGTCTCCGGGCTCGGCGGCAACCAGCGCGCTTCGATCCTCTACTACGCCCTGCGCGAGCGCTTCGAACGCAGCCGCCAGCCGACCGGGCTCACGCTGATCAACGTCGGCGGCCATGGCGGCCGCGGCATCGCACCGGGGACGCTCGAAGAGCTCGGCCGGTCCGGCCTGTGCACCCGCCTCATCACCAGCCACTTCGACACCTTCCACGCCCAGCTCGACCTCGCCGCGGCCGGCGAATGCGCGTTGCAGTGCATTCCGCTCGGCACCCTGGTCCTAGCCTTGGAGGCCATGGGTCGGGGCGAGGACGAATGGCGCACGAGCACCGGCGTCGGCACGTTCGTCGATCCGCG
>CALJUJ010000576.1 GCA_937975525.1 uncultured bacterium | reverse complement strand
GGTTGCCGCCGCCTCGCGCGAGGACCACTTGCCCCGTTCGAGATCGCTCGCGGCGTTGCGCCGCGAGATCGACCGCATCGACGACCAGATCCTGGGTCTGCTGAACGATCGTGCCCGCATCGCGGTCGAGGTCGGCGAGCTGAAAGCAAAGAGCGGCAGCGTCGTCTATCGCCCCGAGCGCGAGAAGGACATCTACCGGCGCCTGGCCACGCTCAGCCGCGGTCCTCTCGACCAGGAGAGCGTCCGGGCGATCTTCCGCGAGGTGATCGCCGCGTGTCTTTCGCTCGAGCAGCCGCTGCGCATCGCCTGCCTCGGCCCGCTCGGCACCTACTCGCACCGGGCGCTGCGCGATCAGTTCGGGTCGCGCGCTCTGCCGGTTCCGGTCGAATCGATCGGCGCGGTGTTCGACGAAGTCGAGCACCACCGTGCGGTCTACGGCGTCGTCCCGGTCGAGAACTCGATCGAAGGCGTGGTCGCCGCCAGCCTCGATCGGTTCGTCGATTCGCCGCTGACGATCAAGGCCGAGATCCTGTTGCGCATCGATCAATGCCTGATGTCGAAGAGTGGACGCGCGGATCGGGTGAAGAAGATCGTTTCGCACCCGCAGTCGCTCGGCCAGTGCCGGCAGTGGCTGGCGCGCAACTATCCCGGCATCGAGCAGGTCGAAGCGGCCAGCAATGCGCGCGCGGCCGAGCTCACCCGCGACGACGCGTCACTGGCGGCGATCGCCGGCAGCGGTGCGGCCGAGCGGTTCGGTCTGAAGGCGATCGCGCGCAACATCCAGGACCACGCCAACAACTACACGCGCTTCTTCGTCGTCGGCTGTGATCCGGTCGGTCCGCCGAGCGGCGACGACAAGACGTCGTTGCTCATCTCCGTGAACCACGAAGCCGGGGCACTGTACCGGCTGCTGCGGCCGTTCGCCGACCACGGCGTCAGCTTGTGCAGCATCGAGTCGCGCCCGCTCAAGGGCCGGCCGTGGGAGTACCTGTTCTTTCTCGACCTCGTCGGCCACGTCGACGACGCCAAGGTCACCAAGGCCCTCGCCGCCGTGCGCCGTCGCAGTCTGTCGGTGAAGGTGCTCGGCTCGTACCCTGCGGCGCTGCCGCCGCACTGAGGAAGCCCGTCATGGCCCGCTCTGCCAAGGTCCCGGTCGCACCGTGGATCCGCGATCTCGTCCCGTATCCTCCGGGCAAGCCGCTGGAGGAGCTCGAGCGCGAGTACGGCATCCGCGATTCGATCAAGCTCGCGTCGAACGAGAACCCGCTCGGCCCTTCGCCTCGTGCGGCCGCGGCCGTCGCCGCCGCGGTGGGGCAGCTGCATCGCTACCCGGAGGGCAACTGCTACTACCTGCGTGAAGCGCTGGCGCGAAGGCTCGACGTCGACCCGGCGGCGCTGATTTTCGGCAACGGCTCGAACGAAGTGATCGAGCTGCTGGTGCGGACGTTCCTGCAACCGGGCGACGAGGCGGTGATGGCGGACCAGGCTTTCGTCGTCTACCGGCTCATCGTGCAAGCCGCCGGTGGCAGCTCGCAGGTGGTTCCGCTGCGCGACTTCACCCACGACGTCGACGCGATCGCCGCCGCGGTCACGCCGAAGACGCGCTTGGTGTTCCTCGCCAATCCGAACAACCCGACCGGTACCATCTTCCGGCGCGACGCCTGGCGCCGCCTGCTCGACCGCGTCGCCGACGACGTCGTGGTCGTCATGGACGAAGCCTACGCCGAGTACGTGGACGACCCCGAGTATCCGGACGCGCTCGCCGACCACCGTGCCGGTCGGCCTGTGGTGGTGTTGCGAACCTTCTCGAAGATCCATGGTCTCGCCGGCCTGCGCGTCGGCTACGGCGTCGCGCTGCCCGAGCTGGTCGACGCGATGAACCGACTGCGCCAGCCGTTCAACGTCAACACCCTGGCACAGATCGGCGCCCGCGCCGCTCTCGAGGACGACGCCCACGTCGAGGCCAGCCGCGCCTGCAACCGCGAAGGCATGGCTTTCCTCCGTGACGCCTGCGAGCGCCTGGGACTGGACACGGTGCCGAGCTGGGCCAACTTCCTGCTCGTGCGCGTCGGCGATGGCGCGGCGATGTACGACGCCCTGCTGCGGCGCGGCGTGATCGTGCGACCCATGGGCGGCTACGGGTTTCCCGACCACCTGCGGGTCACGATCGGCACCGCCGCCGAGAACGCGCGGTTGGCCACTGCGCTCGAGGCATGCCTGGGCGAGAGGAGTGCCGATGCCGCTCGTTGAGCGCATGGCGGTCGTCGGCGTCGGCCTGATCGGCGCGTCGCTGGCGCTTGCCGCGAAGCGGTCTGGCCTCGTCGGTAGCGTCGTCGGCGTCGGCCGCGGAGTCGGCAACCTCGAGCTCGCGCGCGAGCGCGGCATCATCGACGACTTCACCCACGATCCGGCTGCAGCGGCACAGGATGCGGACGTGTTGCTACTCGCCGTTCCGGTGGGCGCGCTCGCGGCCGTCGTGCGGGCGGCTGCTCCAGCGCTGCGACCAGGCACCATCGTCACCGATGCCGGCAGCGTCAAAGGAGCCGTGCTCGGCGCGATCGAGGCCGAGCTGCCAGCCGGGGTCGCCTTCGTCGGCGGTCACCCGATCGCCGGCGGCGAGCAGGCCGGTGCGGCCCATGCCGACGTCGAGCTCTTCCGCGACCGGCTGTGCATTCTCACCCCCGGACCGACGTCGACCGCGGCGGCCCGGGCTTGCGTGCGCGCGTTGTGGGAAGGCGTCGGTATGCGCGTCATCGAGATGGACGCCGACCGCCACGACGAGGTGCTGGCCCAGGTGAGCCACGTTCCGCACGTCCTCGCTTACGCGTTGATGAATGCGATGGACGACACCGAGGCACTGGCGTTCGCCGGCCCGAGTTTTCGCGACCTCACGCGCATCGCGGCGAGTCCCACCGAGGTCTGGCGCGACATTTTTCTCGCGAACCGTCACGCGCTGCACCGCACCCTGGCGCGCGTGCGCCGAGCGATCGACGACATCGACCGGGCGCTGGCCGATGCCGATGCGGAGGCCCTGACGGAGCGGATCGCAGCAGCGCGCGAGCGCAAGCGGAGGCTCGACGATGGCGATGCCTGACACCGAGGTGCTCGCCATCGAGCCGCTGGCGCGCCCGCCTGAGGGCGTCGTGGTGCGACCGCCGGGATCGAAGAGCCTCACCAACCGTGCGTTGCTGATCGCCGCGCTGGCGGACGGCGACACCCGACTCGACGGGGCGTTGCACAGCGACGACACGGAGCGCATGTCCGAAGCCCTGCGGACGCTCGGTGTCGGCGTCGAGGCGAATCTTGCGGAGAGTGCCTTCGAAGTGCGCGGGTGTGCGGGTCGCTTCGGCGCGTCGCACGCCGAGCTGTTCGCCGGCAATGCCGGAACCGCAGCGCGGTTTCTCGTCGCCGCCGCCTGCCTCGGCCGCGGGACCTTCGTGGTCGACGGCAACGAGCGCATGCGCGAGCGCCCGATCGGCGACCTGGTCGCGGCGCTCGCCGGCCTTGGCGTCGACATCGAAGCGCCGAGCGGGTGTCCGCCGGTGCGTATCGAGGCACGCGGCTTGCCTGGGGGCACGACGCACGTTCGCGGCGGTCGCAGCAGCCAGTATTTGTCCGCGCTGCTGCTGGTGGCGCCGTACGCGCAGGGAGACGTCGAGATCGTCGTCGACGGTGAGCTGGTGGCGCGCCCCTACGTCGACATGACACTCGGTGTGATGCAGCGCTTTGGCGTCGAGATGGAGCGCGACGGCTATCGCCGGTTTCGCTGCGCCGGACAGCGTCGCTACGCCGCCGTCGGCCGCTACGAGATCGAGCCCGACGCATCGAGCGCCCACTACTTCCTGGCCGCAGCGGCGATCACCGGGGGGCACGTCGCCGTCGACGGGATCGGGACGGAATCGCTGCAGGGAGACACGCGCTTCGTCGACGTCCTCGAGCGCATGGGCGCGCGCGTCGAGCGCGGTCCGCGGTCGTTGGCCGTCCGCGGCGATCGTCTCGGTGGCATCGACGTCGACATGGGGGACATCTCGGACACGGCGCTGACCCTGGCCGTGATCGGAGTGCTGGCGGAAGAGCCGGTGCGGATTCGCAACGTCGCCCACCTGCGGCTCCAGGAGAGCGAGCGGATCGCCGCGGTGACGACCGAGCTCGGCAAGCTCGGGGCGGACGTACGCGAGCACCCGGACGGCTGGGAGGTGCGTCCTTCGCGCCTGCCCGGCGGCGTCGTCGACACCTACGACGACCATCGCATCGCGATGGCCTTTGCGCTGCTGGGGTTGCGCATCCCGGGCGTGTCGATCCGCGACCCCGGCTGCGTGCGCAAGACGTTCCCGACGTACTTCGAAGAGCTCGGACGGTTGCGGGGCTGAGGCGCCGCGGACGGAGGCATCATGGGAACGGTGATCGCGATCGATGGCCCGGGCGGGGCCGGGAAGAGCACGGTGAGCCGCGGGCTCGCCGAGGCCCTCGGCTACGCCTACGTCGACACGGGGGCCATGTACCGCGTCATCGGCGTTCTCGCCGCGGAGCGCGGTATCCTGGTCGACGACGAGGCGGCGCTGGCGGCGTTGTGCGACGCCACCGAGATCGAGTTCGGCGAGCGTGCGGGGGTTCCGGTCGTCACCGCCGACGGCCGCGATCTGTCGCGAGCGATCCGGACAGCCGAGGCGGCGCAGCAGGCGTCGCGCTACTCGACGGTGCCGGCGGTGCGCGAGCGTCTGGTAGCGAAGCAGCGGGCCATCGGCGCTGCCGCCGAGGTCGTCATGGAAGGGCACGACATCGGCACGGTGGTGTTCCCCGACGCGCTGCTCAAGGTCTTTCTCGACGCGTCGCCGCGCGAGCGTGCGCGGCGCCGGGCCAGCGAGCTCGGCGGCGGCGATGGCGAGGTCGATCGCATGGCCAAGGAGATTTCGGAGCGCGACCAGCGCGACAGCTCGCGGGCGCACTCGCCGCTGCGCGCGGCTGCGGACGCGGTCGAGATCGACACGACCACGCTGTCGATCGACGAGGTGGTCGCCAAGCTTCTCGAGATGGTTCGTCGGCGCCTGGGAGTGCTTGCAAGCTCAAGCTAGGGGCGTTATGACACCAGGAATCGATCTTCACCCCAGGGGGTATCAACACAATGGATGAGTCACGGAACGCACCCACGCCGGGCGGCGAGGACTTCAGCACGCTCTTCGAACAGAGCATGAGCGATAGCGACGTTCGCCCGGGAGAGGTGGTGCACGGCAAAGTCGTGCTCGTCTCCCGTGATTTCGTTACGGTCGACATTGGTTTCAAATCGGAAGGTCAAATCCCTATCCAAGAATTCCTCGATCGCAGCGGCAACTTGGACGTCAAGCCGGGCGACGAGGTCGATGTCTTCTTCGACGGAACAGAGAGCGAACACGGTGGCGTGCTGCTTTCGAAATCGAAAGCCGAACAGTTCAAAGTTTGGCGCGAGATCGAAGCAGCCTTCAACAAAGAGGAGCCGGTCGAGGGCAAGATCGTCGGCAAAGTGAAGGGCGGGCTCAAAGTCGACGTCGGCGTGCCCGCCTTCCTGCCCGGCTCGCACGCCGACATTCGGCCGGTGCGCAACCTCGACAAGTACCTCGGCGAGACCGGCGAGTTCGCGATCCTCAAGTTCAATCGCGCCCGCGGCAACGTCGTCGTGTCGCGGCGCGCGATCATGGAGAAGGAGCGCGAGCTCCAGCGCGAGCAGACGCTCAAGGTTCTGGAGGAAGGCATCATCCTCGAAGGCGTGGTCAAGAACATCAC
>CALJUJ010000575.1 GCA_937975525.1 uncultured bacterium | reverse complement strand
GATCCGGTCGGCGTTGAACGCGATCCGCGCGGCGCACTCCACGAACGCTGTCGTCTGAAGTCGCCGTACGCGCGCGGTCTCGATCCCCGCGGTGCCTTCGAGGCTGGCCTCCTGCAGACGTACGGTCCTCGCTTCGATGGCCGCGCGCTCCCCCCCCGGGGGGACCGGTTGAGGATTGCAGGTCGGGCACACGGATTCCGGGAAGCCGTGGGTGCTGCACCAGTCGTCCGCAGCAACGAACGCCGCAACGAGTCCCGGGGAGCACTTGGTGCACTTGGACTCGGGCAGGCCATGCTCCAGGCACCAATCGGCCACCGGAGCGTCGCCCGCGGGCGGCGTTTGCGGTCGGCACGACGGGCAGACCGATTCCGGAAAGCCGTGGCCCGCGCACCAGTCGTCGTCGGCGCGGAACGGGGGAATCAGTGACGGATTGCATTTCGTGCACTTCGACTCGGGGACGCCATGCCCGGCACACCAATCAGCCGAGCGCGCTTGCCGGGAATCGGCCTCCGCATGAGCAGGCGCCGCCGCCGTGCTGCGCGCCGGCGGTGCGCTTGCCGTACACAACACGACCAGGAACAGCCCCAATGAGGTCCGCATCATGGATTCTCCGTTGCTGAAGCGTCAGCGGGAAGACCGGAGGCCCCGCCTACCGACGGGTTGAGCGCAGGCTCGTCGATCCAGGCGCCCGACGCAGCCGCGAACTCGATCTCGGCGACGGCGGCCTCGAAGAGCAGGTCGGTGTAGTCGACCTTGGCCTGCACGAGCTCGCTCCGCACGGCGAGCAGCTCCGCCAGTGGCAGGGCCCCGGCATCGTAGCCCTTGCGCGCTTGCGCCTCGCTCGCCGCGAGAAGGACCACGCCTTCGCTTTCGAAACGACGCGCGGCAGCGCCGAAGCGGTCGGCCACGGCGCGTGCGGTGGCGATCTCGACGCTCGCCCGTTGCTGGGCGGCAGCGAGCTCGACCTGGACTCGGGCGAGTTGGGCGAGCGCCACGGCCGAATCCCCCTGGCCGTGGTCGAACAGGGGGAGGGAGATCGCGAGCGTTCCCTGGACGATTTCGTCCCCTTCTTCCCGTGCGTACGTGGCCCCGACCCCGACGTTCGGCGCGCGTTGCGAGCGGGCGAGGTCGATCGCTGCGCGCGCACGTCGCAGTTCAGCTTGCAAGACGCGCACGTCGGCGCGGGGCAGTGGCTCGCCGCTGGCTCCTTGGGGAACCGCGAAGGTGGTGATGTCCCCGCGGATGCGCAGATCGATGTGGGATTCGATCCCCAGCGTGAGGCGCAGCGTTCCAAGGGCCCGCTCGACCTCGCCGCCGGCGCGTGCCTGCGCCAGGCGAGCTCGCGCCAGCGCCAGGGCGGCGACCGACGCGTCGAGCCCGGTTGCATCGCCGAGCTCGCGTCGCCGCCGCGCGACCCGTTCGATGCCTGCGGTGATCGCAACGCTCTCCTCGGCGAGCGCGAGGCGTCGCTGCCAGTACAACGCCTCGACGAACGCGAGACCGGCCCGTTGCACGGTGCGGCGCAGGGCATCCTCCCACTGAGCGTCGGCCGTATCGATCTCGGCATGTGCCATCGCTGTGCGGTGGCTGCGCTGGCCGCCGGTCTCCAACCACTGGCGCAGGCCGACGGACCATTCCGTCGACGTTTCGCCGGAACCCGATCGCGGACCGACGGACGCGTCCAGCTCGGGATTGAAGGGCCAAAGGCGCGCGCGTTCGGCTTCCGCGCGCGCCTCGCCGATGCGGGCGTGAATCGCAAGCAACGCCGGAGCCTGGCGTCGGGCGAGGTCGATGGCTTGCGCGAACGTGAGATGTTTGGTGGCAGGCGTTCGTTCCTGTGCAGGTGCCGGCGGTGCCAGGGCGACGGCAAACAGAACGAGCCCACCGAGCCTCCAGGGAAGCATGGTGCGAACTCCTCGTGGGACGGGCGCGCAAGTGCGCGGCCATCATGACGGACCGATAGAAGCGTCGGGCGTCAGGGAAGAGCGCGTGGTGGTCGAAAGATGCTGGAGTGGGATCCGCGCGCGTGGGCGACGGTTGGTGGGGCGGTGCGCGCAACCTGCGTCGTGGTGAACACGCGCCAGGCGCGCGGCGTGATGCACGTCGACATCGCCGCGCGGCAACAACCGCAGTCGCGGCAATCAACGGGACACTTGCCGTGCGAGTCCTCTGCGGCGTCGGCGCCGCTCAACTGCGGGTCGGTCGTGGCCCGATCCTCGTCGCAGTCGCACTGCGGAAGACAGTCGTCGGTGCCGGCGGCAGCAACCGTCGTCACGGCGGCCGGGGTCGCGAGCATGGACCCGATCAGGGCCCAACACACGGCGAACAGTTTGCCTCGTCGGAGCGCCACGACCGGCAGCTAAGCCGAAGAGGTGCGCAAAGACAAGGAACACGAGGCGTCGGCCCGCTTGGCTGCGAGACAGCGATGCGCGCCGTCGCGCGGGCGTACTCAGAGAAGCGAGCCGATCACGCCTGCGAGGCTGCCGAGCACGAGCAGCACGTTGCTCGCGAACCCGAGCAGGAAGCCGGCGGTGCGGCTCTTCGGGTCACGTGCGTAGGTGACGGCGTAGAGCGGCCGGCCGATCAGAAAGAGCACGCCGATTGCGGCGGCGATGCCGGGGCTCCAGAAGGTCGCGAAGATCCACAGCGCGGGAAGGAAGACCAGAAGCTGCTCGAGAGTATTCTGCTGCACGCGGTACAACCGCTCCCAGGTTGCGTTGCCGGTGATGGCAGGGGCGGGAACGCCGTACTTGTCGCGTCCGAGGCCGACTTGCAGCGTGAACGCCATGTACTCGAGCAGCGCGATGATCGTGACGAGAGCGGGGTACTCCATGGGGACATCCTTCCGTGGTTGAGCTCGGCCACAGACCGAGTGGCGAGGCAGGTCTCGAGCAACTGCCCCGGTCTTTTTCCAGGCCGATGAGCCGCCGACTCAATCGGGGATCCACACCCCGTGGAAGCCATGCGGCACGCGGCGCGGCATGCGAATCTCGGCAACCGGGCCATCGGCGACGCGGCGGGCGTCGAGGATCGCGAGATCGGTGCGATCGGCGACGTGGTCGTAGACGTAGCTCAACAGCCAGCCTTCGCCTTCACCGTCGCCCGACGGTACGAAGAACGCTTCGTTGGCGTGGCGCGAGCTTCCCGGTTCCCAACGGCTCTCGGCGCCCGTGTCGAAGTCGACGCGCACGATGCCGCCGAGGTCGACGGTCGCATCGTTCTCGCGGTTGTCGAGCAGCCAGCCGAAGCGGTGCCGGCGGCCGCTGAAGCGGCGGTCGTGCGACGGAAGCTCGAGCTCGTCGTCGATGAGGACCTCGTCGCGAAAGGTCAGCGCGCTGCCGCCCGTGCCGATGCGCCAGCGGTGCAGCGCGAGCGGCGCGTCGCCGAAGCGCTCGTCGGCGAACATGTAGCCGTGGCGGCAGAGGTCGATGACGACGTCGTCTCCGTCACGAAAGGCGTTGACCTCGTGGAAGACGTAGCAGTTCTCGATTTCGACCCAACGGATGTCACGGCCGTCACCGCCGAGCGGCATCACCCCGACCCGCGAGCCGTAGCTCGGATCCCACGAGAACGGGTTGTCGGCGCCGGCGAGAGCGGCCTCGAGGCTGAAGACCACCGGCAGCTCCCAGAAGATGACGTCGCTCTCGGTGATCGCGAAGGAGTGGATCATCGTCGGCTGCGCGACTTCGATCGCCTGGGAGTGAACGATGGCGCCGCTCGTGCTCATCACGTGATACGTGAGGTAAGGCGGAAGGAACCAGTACCCGAAGGCGTGCATCATTCCCGAGCCCGGGTCGATCTTCGGATGCGCCGTGAACGATGTGTTCAGCCGGCCGCGAAAATTGTGCACGCCCTTGGTGCTCAAGTCCGACGGGTCGATCTCATAGGGAAAGCCGACTTCGCCCGACGTCAACAAACGGCCGCCGTGGTACACGGTGCTGACGTTGCTCTGGTTATTGCCACCGGTCGGCGCCAGGTCGCCGCCGAAGGGAAGTCCCTGCTGGTAGAGCGGCGTATCGACGTAGCGATTGCGGTACCAGACCGGACGTCCGTTCTCGAGGCGGACGCCGTGCACCATGCCGTCACCGAAGAACCAATGCGGCGAATCGGAGTTCTGTGGGTTGGAGCCGTTGCGAACGTAGAGACCGTTGAGCTCGGGCGGGATCGTACCGCGGACGGGCAGATCGGTGGTGACGAGCTCGTCGAACACGGGTGCGTAGCCGTTCTGCAACCACCAGGGGACGTTCGGATCGACGGTCAGCGTGCTGGCGACGCTGGCAGGTGGGGTGTCGTCGTCGCCGCAGCCGCTCAGCAGCGGTACACCGGACGCCCAGCCGGCGGCGGCGAGGGCGGATGACTGCAGGAACGTGCGGCGATCGAGAGAGTAGGGGACCTGCGACTTCGGCTTCGGCATGGCTCCTCCGGCTGCGTTGTCGGGCGAACGGCGCCGAGCTGAGCACAAACGCGCGGGTTCTGGAAAGCCCATGCGTGCGTTTGGTCGTGCCACCGCTCGATGGCCATACGAAACGGGGCATCCCTGGTGGTGCAGGGGCACGCTCCGGACGGATCGACGGTTTCCGGCGGCGGGCACTCCCCCCGGGTTGTGATGGGCGCCGGCTTGCGGACAATGGCGGCGGAGGAACCCACGTGGCACGCGCACTGAATCAACAAGTCCGACTCCTCGCCGACACGCTCGGCGAGGTCATCCGCCGCCAGCACGGCGAAGACTCGTTCGCGCTCGTCGAAGAGCTGCGCCGACTCTGCAAGGGCAGCCCGCAGCTCGATGCGCAGCAGGGGCGAGCGCGTGCGGCCGAACGCATCGCGGCGCTCGATCTCGGGCAGATTCGCTCGCTGCTGCGCGCCTACACGGCGTTCTTCCACCTCGCGAACAAGGCCGAGCAGCAGGAGATCGTGCGCATCAACCGCCAGCGCGCGCTCGAGAGCACTCCGGAGCAACCCCGTTCCGAGTCGATCGCCGAGGCGATTCGCGGCCTCGCCGGCCGCGGCCTCGGCCTCGAGGAGGCGTTGTCGCTGCTGCGCACCGTCGACATCCAGCCGACCTTCACCGCGCACCCGACGGAGGCGCGCCGCCGCAGCATCCTCTACAAGCAGCGCCACATCGCCGAGCTGCTGCGCGTTCTCGCCAGCGACGAGGTGACCCCCGAAGAGGAAGAGGACGCCCTCGATGACCTCTACAACCAGATCGCCCTGTTGTTGGTGACCGACGAGATCCGCGCCGAGCGACCCACCGTCCAGGATGAAGTCGCACAGGGGCTTCACTTCTTGCGGACCACCGTGTGGGAGACGATCCCCTCGGTCCGCCGCGACGTCGACCGTGCACTGAGGCAATACTACGGCGCTGCCGGCGACTCGGGTCCACTGGTGCGCTACCGCTCGTGGATCGGCGGCGACCGCGACGGCAACCCGTTCGTCACCGCCGAGGTCACGCGCTGGGCTCTCGACGAGCACCGCCGCACGGCGCTGCAGCTGCACCTGCGCGAGCTGTACGACCTGCGCCACGAGCTCGGCATCTCGAGCCTTCACATCGATGTTCCCGAACGGCTGCGCGCGTCGATCGAGAAGGACGCCGAGGCCATCACGATTCCACAACCGCAGCGTCGCCACTTCCAGCGCGAGCCGTACCGCGTGAAGATTACCCAGATCATGGAGAAGCTGCGGCGCGCGCTGCAGAAGCTCGATGAGCCCGCGCTACCGAACGGGCCCCTCGACGGCTACACCGCCAAGGACTTCGTCGCCGAGTTGATGCTGGTGCGCGACTGTCTCGAGCAAAGCGGCTTCGGCCGGGTGGCCCGCCACGGACGGCTCGCCCGCGTCATCGCGCTGGCCGAGACGTTCGGCTTCCACATGGCGGCCCTCGACATTCGCCAGCACTCTCGCGTTCACGAGGAAGCCGTGGCCGCGCTGCTGCGTCTGGCGGGGGTGTGCGCCGACTACGCGGCACTCGACGAAGCGGCGCGGATCGCGGTGCTCGAAGCTGAGCTGCGTAACCCGCGCCCCTTGCTGCCCCGCGGCGCCGATCTTCCCGAGGCGGCGCGTGCGATCCTCGCGTCTCTCGAAGTCGTGCGCGCGGCGCTCGCCCGCGATCCGGAATCGGTCGCCTGCTACATCGTCAGCATGACTCATACGGTCAGCGATCTGCTCGAGCCGATGCTCCTCGCCAAGGAAGCGGGACTATGGCGGATCGACGACGTCGACTCGGGCCGGATCCATTGCTTGCTCGATTTCGTGCCGCTGTTCGAGACGATCGACGATCTCGCCGGCGCCGGCGATCGCCTGCGCGCGCTCTTCGCCAGCGAGGTCTATCGGCGCCAACTGCAGGTACGCGGCGACTTCCAAGAGGTCATGCTGGGATACTCGGACAGCAACAAGGACGGCGGATACTGGATGGCGAACTGGGCGCTGCACGGTGCCGAGGATGCGCTCGCCCGCGTCTGCCGCGAGCAGGGCATCGCCTTGCGACTGTTTCACGGGCGCGGCGGAAGCGTCGGCCGCGGCGGTGGACGCGCCAACCAGGCGATCATGGCGCTGCCGCGCGAGGTGCAGAACGGGCGCATCCGATTCACGGAACAGGGAGAGGTCATTTCGTTTCGCTACGCCGAGCCTGAGATCGCGCGCCGGCACCTGGAGCAGATCGTGCACGCCGTGGTGGTGGCGAGCTCGACGGCGGGCGAGGCCGTCGAGACGGACGGTCCCGCGGACCGCGAGCTTCTGGCGCGCGTGGCGCGGCGCTCCATGGATGCCTACCGATCGCTGATCGACGCGGACGGCGCATGGACCTGGTACACGCAGGCAACGCCGATCGAACAGATCAGCCGCCTGCCGATCGCCTCGCGACCGGTGTCGCGCAAGGCTGCCAACGAGGTCGATTTCGAGAGCTTGCGGGCCATCCCGTGGGTCTTCGCATGGGCCGAGTCCCGCTGGAGCGTGCCCGGTTGG
>CALJUJ010000574.1 GCA_937975525.1 uncultured bacterium | reverse complement strand
GGGCGGACCTCGAACAACTTCGACGCGGCCACCAGCAGGCGCGTCGCGTGATCGCCGATCAGACCGTGGCGATCGAAGACATGCGGCGGCGCCTCGAGGTGCTGCAGGCGTCTCTCGATGACGGCAGGCCGGCGACGGCCCAGGATTCGCAGTGGCGTCAAGCGATCGAGCAGCGCATTGCGATGCTCGAACGCGGTGGCGTTTCGGCGGTCTACCCAGGCGCCGCCATCGATGGTGAGGGGCCTGCCGTAGAGCCGGTCGGCGTCGTGCCGCTGCCACCGGGAGGCATCGTCGACGGCGATCCGGCACAGGCCCCCGCGGTCGTGCCGCCGCGCGCCGGAGAAAGCTCGGGGCAGGGGCGCAGCGCCTTGCTGACCGACCTCGCCCGCGAGGAAGCGGCTCTCGAAGGTGCCCGCGTGGACGGCGACTACCGAACGGCGATTCGCATGATTCGCGATGGCCAGTGCACGGAAGCGGTGCCCCGATTGCGCGGCTTCGTTCGAAAGAACATCAAGTCGCCGTTCGCCGACAACGCACAGTATTGGATCGGCCGCTGCTTTCATGCCGATGGCGACCACAATCGCGCGATCATGGAGCTCTACGACGTGCTGCTCAAGTTTCCCAAGAGCGAGCGCGTGCCCGGAGCCCTACTCGTTCTCGCCGACGCCTTCGCGGACTCGGGCGACGACATCGACGCGCGTCTCACGCTCAAGAAGCTCCTCTCGGATCATCCCCAGGCGGAGGAAGTCGAAGCAGCCAAACAGCGGCTGCAGGCGCTCGGCGAGTAGCCCTCGGGCGACGTCCGCGTGGCGCTCTTGATGGAAATCCATCGCCACGTCGAGAAAATCCGTCGTCGCATCGAGACGCCGGTGCTCACCCTCGGCAACTTCGATGGTGTGCACGAAGGCCATCGCGCGATTTTTCGCCGCGTGGTCGACACCGCGCGCGAGATCCGTGGCACCCCCACGGCGCTGACCTTTCACCCACATCCGGCAGCCGTCCTGACGCCGCAACGAGCCCCTGCACGATTGACGGATTGGCGCGCTCGTATGGAACGTATGGCCTCCGCCGGCATCAGTGTTGCGATCGTGCAGCGCTTCACGCGGCGCTTCTCCGAAATCGATCCCGTCGACTTCGTCGAGCGCCTTCTCGTCGACGGTCTCGGCGTTGGCGCGATCGTCGTCGGCCACCGCGTAAGTTTCGGCCATCGAAGGCGGGGGAACGCCGCGGTGCTGCAGGAGCTCGGTAGCCGGCACGGCTTCTCGGTCGAGGTGGTGGGCCCGGTCGAGGTGGACGGCTTCGAGGTCAGCAGCTCGGCGATCCGCAAGGCGATTGCGGAGGGAGATCTCGCGCGTGCTGCGCACCTGCTCGGTGGCGATCCCATCGTCGCCGGCCGGGTCGGCCGCGGCGACGGGCGCGGAGCCTCGCTCGGCTTCGCTACGGCGAACATTCCCGTCGCGGGCTGGGCCGTGCCCCCGGACGGCGTATACGCCGTCGCCGCCGTCGTCGGCGGGCAGGTTCCTCCCGCAGTCGCCAATCTCGGCCGCAAGCCCACGTTCGGCGAAGCGGCTCGCGGGCTCGAGGTGCATTTGCTCGACTTCGAAGGAGACCTCTACGGAGCTCGCCTCGAAGCGCGCCTGCTCGCCCGCTTGCGCGGCGAGCAGAAGTTCGCGGGGCCGAAGGAACTGGTTGCGCAAATCGCGCGCGACGTCGAGGCCGCGCGCGTGCTGTTCTCGTCGACGGAATGATGGCGCGGGCGGCCGAGACCGTGACGGTCGACGGCGCAGAGCGCCGCCGCCGGGTCGATCGCTACCTGGCGCAGGACGGCCGTTGGGGGTCGCGTAGCGAGATTCAGAGGATGATCATGGCCGGCCTCGTTCGCGTTGGGGGCCGGTCCGTGTCCGCGGACTACATCGTCGAGCCCGGCGATGTCATCTCCATCCTCGGCGAGTTGCCGGTCCGAAGGATGGCTGCAGTTGCGGAGGATCTGCCCCTGACGATTCTCTACGAAGACGAGGACATCCTCGTCCTCGACAAACCCGCTCCCATGGTAGTCCACCCCGCGGCCGGGCACGCCACGGGCACGCTCGTGGCCGCGGTTCTGCACCACTGGGGCGGAGCAGACGCCAACCTCGACCCGGCGCGGCCGGGGCTCGTGCATCGGCTCGACAAGGACACGTCGGGGGTCATCGTCTTTGCCAAGAACGTGCGCGCGCACGCCGAGATCAGCCAGCAGTTCAAGTCGCGGGCCGTGCGCAAGTCGTACCTGGCATTCGTCGTCGGCTGCCCGTCCCCGGCCCAGGGGACCATTGCCGAGGAGATCGGGCGCCATCCGGTGCATCGCAAGCGCATGGCGGTGCGACCGGGCGGGCGGCCGGCCGTCACCGACTACGAGGTCGTCGAGGTGGGTGACGCCATGGCGCTGGTGCGGGCGCGGCCCCACACGGGGCGTACGCATCAGATTCGTGTGCATTTCGACTGGCTCGGTCACCCCCTCGTCGGCGACCCCGTCTACGGCGGCCGGCGCGCAAGGTCGTCGGTGCCCTGGCTCACTCGCCAGGCGTTGCACGCCGAGTCGTTGTCGATACGTCACCCGCGCTCGGGTGACGAGATGGAGTTTCGCGCTGCGCTGCCCGACGACCTGGTGCGTCTGCGCCAGGAGCTGCGACGTGGGGCCGTCGGTGAGGCCAAGGGGCGGCCGCCGCGGGCGTAGGCTGGGCCCGAGCGCGAGGCGGATCTTGCGAAGCTCGGATCCCGGTGGAGCGCCCGTTTGCGAGCCGTTGCGAGCCCGCGTCCGCAGGCGGACCCCAGCTTGACAACCTCGAGGGCTTTCTCTAGCTTTCGCGCGTCCCACTGACCCACTGGGCTGCCAGGACCCGAATCTACGGGCCGCAGACAACTCGACCGACGGCTGAGCCCAAGCCCGCAGTCATTTCGAATCCACGACGAGAGTGAGGAAGCGTCCATGGCCGATGAGACCGGCGCGAAACCGAAGACGACCACGACCCGCCGTCGGCGTGCGAAGGCCGAAGAGCCGAAGCCACCCGTGGAGGTGACCGCCATGGACGAAGTCGCCGAGGACGGTGATGCAGGCGACGCCCCGGAAGCGCCCGCGGCGCCGGACCCGGCTGCGGTGGCCGCGGTCGAAGGCGATCTCGACCTGAGCGTCCTCAAGGAGAAGAAGATCGCCGAGCTGGCGCGAATCGCGCGCGGCCTCAACGTCGAGGGCGCGTCGAACATGCGCAAGCAGGAGTTGATCTTCGCGATCCTCGGCGCGCAGACCGTCCGCAGCGGCAACGTGTATGGTGAGGGTGTGCTCGAGATCCTGCCGGACGGCTTCGGCTTCTTGCGGGCGCCGGACTACAACTACCTACCCGGACCCGACGACATCTACGTATCTCCGAGCCAGATTCGGCGCTTCAATCTGCGCACCGGCGACGTCGTCGCCGGCCAAATCCGGCCCCCGAAGGAGGGCGAGCGCTACTTCGCTTTGCTCAAGGTCGAGGCGATCAACTACGAGGAGCCGGAACGCGCCAAGGACAAGATTCTGTTCGACAATCTGACGCCGCTCTACCCAGATGAGCAGCTCAAGCTCGAACACCATCCCGAGGAGTTCACGACGCGCCTGATCGATCTGTTCACCCCGATCGGCAAGGGGACTCGTGGCCTCATCGTCGCGCCGCCCCGCACCGGCAAGACCATGATGCTGCAGAACATCGCTCGCGGCATCACGGAGAACCACAAGGAGGTCGTGCTGATCGTCCTGCTGATCGACGAGCGCCCCGAAGAGGTGACCGACATGCAGCGCTCGGTCCAGGGCGAGGTCGTCAGCTCGACGTTCGACGAGCCCCCGACCCGTCACGTCCAAGTTACGGAAATGGTGATCGAAAAGGCGAAGCGGCTCGTCGAGCACGGGCGCGACGTGGTGATTCTGCTGGACAGCATCACGCGCCTCGCACGGGCCTACAACACCGTCGTGCCGCCGAGCGGCAAGATCCTCTCGGGCGGTGTCGACTCGAACGCCCTGCACAAGCCGAAGAAGTTTCTCGGGGCGGCCCGCAACATCGAGGACGGCGGTAGCTTGACGATCATGGGAACCGCGCTGATCGACACCGGCAGCCGCATGGACGAGGTGATCTTCGAGGAGTTCAAGGGGACCGGCAACATGGAGATCCATCTCGACCGGCGGCTGATCGACAAGCGCATCTTTCCGGCCATCGACATCAACCGCTCCGGCACCCGCAAGGAGGAGCTCCTCCTCGGCCGCGACGTAATCGCCCGCATCTGGATCCTGCGCAAGCTGCTCGCCCAGCTGAATCCGGTCGAGGCGATGGAATTCATCATGGACAAGGTCGACGACACCCGTGACAACGAGGAATTCCTGGCGTCGATGAACCAGTGAGCGTGGTTGCCTGAGCCGGCCATTTTCTGGTAAGGGACGGCGTTTCGGGAGTTCAACCTCTTAGGAGTCTGTATGCCGGAAGTCAGCATGAAACAGCTGCTCGAAGCAGGGGTCCATTTCGGGCACCAAACGAGCCGCTGGAACCCGAAGATGAAGCCCTACATCTTCGGTGCCCGCAACGGGATCTACATCATCGACCTGCAGCGCACGGTGAAGCTGTTCGAAGACGCCTACCGTTTCATATCCGACGTCGCCGCGCGTGGTGGCTTCGTCTTGTTCGTCGGGACGAAGAAGCAGGCCCAGGACGCCGTGGCAGAGGAAGCCAGCCGCTGCGGCATGTATTACGTCAATACCCGCTGGCTTGGTGGAACGCTGACGAACTTTCAGACCATCAAGGGAAGTATCGATCGCCTGAAGAAGTGCGAGGAGATCCTCGAGGATCCGGCCATGGCCGAGGCGCTCACCAAGAAGGAGATGCTCGGCATCCGCCGCGAGCGCGACAAGCTCATCTCCTCGCTGGGTGGCATCAAGGCGATGCGTAAGCTTCCCGACGCGCTGTTCGTGATCGACCCGAGCAAAGAGGAAATCGCCGTGCGCGAGGCGAACAAGCTCAAGATCCCCGTCGTCGCGGTGGTCGACACGAACTGCGACCCCGACCTCATCGACTACAAGATCCCGGGCAACGACGACGCGATTCGTGCCATTCGGCTGTTTTGCGCGTCGATGGCCGACGCCGTGCTCGAGGGCAAGCAGAACGTCGACGAGAGCGGCAAGGCCGAGGCCGCAGAGCCCGTCGCCGCGGCTCCCGTCCCGTCGTTCGCGGCTGACCTCCCGACGGCCCCCGCTGCCGAGCCGACGCCCGAGCCCGTCGCTGCGGCAGAGTCGGCGCCCGAGGCGCCCACCGCAGCCTCCGAGGCGTCTACGACAGACTCCGAGTCGACGGCGGAGGGAGACGACAAGCCCGCGCCGACCCCATCGACCAGCGGGGAGACGTCATGAGCGCGATCAGCGCCGAGAGTGTGCGCGAGCTGCGCGAGAAGACGAACGCCGGCATCATGGACTGTAAGCGGGCTCTTGCCGAGTCCGCCGGCGACATGGAAAAGGCGGTCGTCTTCCTCCGCGAGAAGGGCCTGGCCGCAGCGGCCAAGAAGGCGACCCGCGGCGCTTCCGACGGCGCGGTCAGCTCGTACATCCACGCCGGCGGCAAGATCGGGGTGCTGATCGAGGTGAACTGCGAGACCGATTTCGTCGCGCGTACGGAGGAGTTCCAGGCGCTCGTACGCGACCTGGCAATGCACATCGCGGCGAGCAATCCCTCGTTCGTGAGCAAGGACGACGTCCCCGAGGACGCCATCGAGGCCGAGCGCAACATCTTCCGCGCCCAGGCGGCAGAGTCGGGCAAGCCTGCCAACGTCGTGGAGAAGATGGTGGAAGGCAAGGTCACCAAGTTCTTCGGTGACGTGTGCTTGCTGGAGCAGCCGTTCGTCAAGGATCCGCAGCGCACGGTCGGGCAGCTCGTGACCGATGCCATCGCCAAGATCGGCGAGAACATCGTCGTCCGCCGTTTCGCTCGTTTCCAACTCGGCGAAAACTCCGAGTAGGATTGCCGCCCGCTCATGGACGCGGCCGGCGCAAACACGCTTCGCTACCGAAGGGTCCTCCTCAAGCTCAGTGGTGAGGCGCTTGCCCCCGAAGGTGGGTACGGCATCGACCCGGCCATCCTCGCGGCCCTGACCGAAGAGGTGAAGGGCGTGCACGAGCTGGGTTGCGAGCTGGCGCTGGTGATCGGCGGCGGCAACATTTTTCGTGGGGTCGCCGGCAGCGCCCGCGGCATGGAGCGAGCACACGCCGACTACATGGGGATGTTGGCGACCGTCATCAATGCGCTCGCCCTGCAGGATTCGCTCGAACGTGCGGGCGTGATGACGCGCGTCATGTCGGCGATCAGCATGCAACAAATCGCCGAACCCTACATCCGCCGGCGTTCTCGGCGGCACCTCGAGAAGGGCCGCGTGGTCATCTTCGCGGCAGGCACGGGCAACCCGTTCTTCACGACCGATACGGCGGCCAGCCTGCGTGCCGTGGAGACGGGTGCCGAAGTGTTGCTCAAGGCGACCAACGTCGACGGCATCTACGATGCAGACCCGCGCAGCAACCCGAACGCCGCGCGCTTCGAATCGCTCAGCTACATCGAGTTCCTCAACCGCCACCTCAAGGTCATGGATTCGACGGCGATTTCCCTCTGCATGGACAATCAGCTGCCGATCGTCGTATTCAGCGTGGCGTCTCCGGGGAACATCCAGCGCGCCGTTTGCGGCGAACCCATCGGAACGACGGTGCACTAGGGGAGGCAATGATCGATCAGGTAGTGAAGGACTTGCACCGAGAGCTCGACGAGACCCTCGCCGCCCTGCGCAAAGAGCTGGCGCGGACGCGCACCGGACGCGCGACGCCGTCGCTCGTCGAGAACGTCGTCGTCGACTACTACGGTTCTCGGACGCCACTCATCCAGCTGGCGGGGATCTCCGCCCCCGAGCCGCGCCTGCTCGTCATCCAGCCCTACGACAAGGGGGCGCTCGGCGCCGTGGAGAAGGCCCTGCTGCAATCGGATCTCGGGCTCACGCCGATGAACGATGGCAAGATCATTCGGGTTCCAATCCCCGAGCTGACCGAGGAGCGTCGGCGCGAGTACGTCAAGCACTGCCGTAAGGTGGCAGAGGACTTTCGCGTCTCCGTCCGCAGCCATCGGCGTGACGCGATCGACATGCTCAAGGCGCTCGAGAAGGACAAGGAGATCAGCGAAGACGATCTCCATCGCGGCCAGGATCTCGTGCAGAAGGAAACCGACGAGCACGTCAAGCTCGTCGACGAAACTCTCGCGCGCAAAGAAGCCGAAATCATGGAGGTCTGAGGCGCCGTGGCGGCCGGATTCGAACCCAAGGTCGACCCCGGCCGCTTGCCGCGGCACGTAGCCATCATCATGGATGGCAACGGCCGCTGGGCGCAGCAACGCGGCCTCCCGCGGATCGAGGGACACAAGCGGGGCAAGGACTCGGTTCGCGCCGTCGTCGAGGCGGCGCGACGCCTCGGCATCGAGGTGCTCAGTCTATATGCCTTCTCGACCGAGAACTGGGGACGACCGCCCCGCGAGGTCAACGCCCTGATGGCTCTGTTGCGCCGCTACCTGCGCAGCGAGCTCGGCAAGATGATGAAGAATGGCATCCGCCTGCGTGCCGTCGGCGACTTGTCGCGCCTGCCGAACTCCCTGCGCCAGCAACTCGAAGACGCCGTGGCGACGACCCGCGACAACCGCGACATGACGGTCGTCCTCGCCGTCAGCTATGGCGCCCGCGAAGAGATCGCTCGCGCCGCCCGAGCCGTCGCGGCAGACGTGGCTGCCGGCAAGCTGGATGCCGCCGATGTCGACCCCGAGCGGTTCGGTTCCTACCTCGGAACGTGTGGCTTGCCGGACCCCGATCTGCTCATCCGGACGAGTGGCGAGATGAGGGTGTCCAACTTCTTTCTCTGGCAGATCGCCTACAGCGAGATTCTCGTCACCGATACGTTGTGGCCCGATTTCCGCGAGCCGGAGTTCCTGGCGGCGATCGAGCACTTTCAGAGCCGCGAGCGCCGCTTCGGGCGGACGGGAGACCAGGTCGAGCGGGAGCGCGTACGTGTTGCGCGCTAGACTGGCAACGGCCGCCGTTGCCATCCCGCTCCTCCTCGGGCTGTTTCTCTACGGCCCGTTCTGGGCGTTCACCGGCTTCGTCGCCGTTATCGCAATGCTCGGGATCGGTGAGCACGCCGCCATGGCCTTCCCCGATGCTCCCGGCACCCGCGCGGTGGCCCTCGGGGCAGGTGCCCTCATCGTGGTCGCCGTGTTGAGCGGGCGACCGGACTCGGTCGTCGCCGCGCTGCTCGTGGTGCTGTTCAGTCTCTGCACCTGGGTCTTGTTGGTCGCCCCGGATTTCCGCGAGGGCTATCGGGATGTCGGCTGGATGCTCCCGGGAGTCCTGAGCGTGGGGCTGTTTCTTCCCCACTTTGCGCTGCTCCAGCAGGTGCCGGACGAGGGCCGCTACCTCGCCGTCTTCACGGTCGCGGTGGGGATGGCAGGCGACTCGAGCGGCTACTTCGTCGGCCGCGAGCTCGGGCGTCACAAACTCATCCCCGGGGTCAGCCCAGGTAAGACCATCGAGGGGTCCCTCGGCATCGTCGCCGGGTCCATTGCTGCAGCGCTCCTGTGCCGGTGGTGGATTCTCCCGACTTGGGGCTGGATGGAGATCGCCCTCGTCGCTACGGTGATGTCCGTCCTCGGTCAGATCGGCGATTTGAGCGTGTCCGTGGTCAAGCGCACCTTCGGGGCCAAGGAATCGGGTTGGTTGTTCCCGGGGCACGGTGGTGTGCTCGACCGGATCGATAGCCTGCTCTTTCCCGTCGCCTTTCTGTACTATTACGTGTCCCTGCTGCGGTAGCAGCGGCGGGCTGGGAGATCGCATGGTCACGAGCGTCGTCGTCGCCATCCTCGTTCTCGGGTTCCTCATCGTATTCCACGAGTTCGGGCACTTTATCGTCGCCCGGCGGGTCGGCGTCGGCGTCCTCAAGTTCTCGGTCGGCTTCGGTCCGGCGCTCATCGGCACCCGTATCGGGCGCACGGAGTACGTCGTGAGCGCCATCCCGCTGGGGGGCTTCGTCAAGATGATCGGCGAAGACCCCGACGAGGAAGTGAGTGACGCCGATCGCGCGCTGTCGTTCACGGAGAAGGCGCTGTGGCGGCGCACCGCCGTCGTCCTCGCTGGACCGCTGGCGAACTTGCTGCTCGCCTACCTCGCCTTCGCTGCGGTGTTCGCCTTCTACGGCAGCCGCGAGGTCACTGACGCCGCGGTGGTCGGCGGGCTTAGCATCGACATGCCGGCGGCCGCCGCGGGCGTCGAGCCCGGCGATCGCATCGTCGCCATCGACGGTGAGCCCATTGCCGACTGGAACGCTCTGTCCGAAGCGATCCGCGGCAGCGAGGGGCGCTCGCTCGACTTCACGCTGGAGCGCGACGGAGCCCAATTGGTTCTGCCGATCCAACCCAAATCGGCGCCGCGCCACAACGAGTTCGGCGAAGTCGTCGAGATGTCCTACCTCATCGGTATCGAGCGGTCGTTTGCGACGCGCCCGGTGGGGCTTCTCGAGGCTGCGTGGCTCGGCGGGGAACAGACGGTATGGTGGGTTCGTACCTTGATCCTCAGCATCGGCAAGATGCTCAGCGGCAGCATCCCGGCAGAGCAGATCGGTGGGCCGATCATGATCGTCCAGGCAGCCGGTGAGCAGGCGCAACGCGGGCTCGAGGACCTCCTCTACTTCATGGCGATCGTCAGCGTGAACCTCGGAATTCTCAATCTCTTGCCGATCCCGATCCTCGACGGCGGCCACCTTTTCTTCTTCGCGATCGAGGGTATCCTGCGGAGGCCGCTCGCCGTGCGCCATCGCGAGATCGCCCAGACGATCGGGCTGTTCGTCATCGTCAGCTTGATGGCGTTCGCGTTCTACAACGACATTCGTCGCAACCTCGAGTCGTGGTGGGGATGATCGTCCTCGGGATCGACACGTCCACCTGGTGGGCGAGCGTTGGCGTTGCTGCCGACGGCCAGGTGCGGGGCGCGCTGATCGAGCGTGCCGAGAGCAGCCATGCGACCGGACTCCTCGGCCTCGTCGAACGAACGCTCGACGTCGCAGGCGTTGCGCTGCGGCAGGTGCAGGGCATCGCCGTCACCGGCGGCCCAGGATCGTTCACCGGGCTCCGCGTCGGCCTCAGCACTGCCAAGGGGCTCGCTTACGCCATCGACGCGCGGCTCGTCACCGTGCCGACGCTGGAGACGTTCGCCCATACGGTCGACGACTTCGACGGTCCCGTGGCCCCCTTGCTGGACGCCCGCAAGGGTGAGCTCTACGCCGGGCTCTTCGCCGTCTCTCCCACCGCCGGCTGCCGTCGCCTGGCGCCGGATCGCCTCGCCTCGTTTGCGGACGTCGTCGCCGGTCTGCCGGAGCGGTGCCTGGTAATCGGCGATGCGGAGGAGTCGTACGCTGCCGAGCTGCGGGAGCGCGTCGGTGCCGACGTCGTCGTGCGGCCAGCCGGCTCTTGGCGGCCGACGGGCAGCGCCGCGGCGGTGTTGGGTACGGCGCTTCTGGAGAGCGGTGCTGCCGACGCGGGATCGTCTGCAGAGCCCTGCTACATCCGCCCCTCCGAGGCGGAGCTCAATGCGGTAAGTACCTGAATCTCTTTACGTTTGTTGAATTGCGCGATTTGACATCGAAGCGGTGGATGAGCTAAACGGACCGCTGCCCCAGACCCGCGGAGGCTTTCCATGGAAAAGAGAGACGAAGAGTTGATCCGATCGCTCGCCGAGCAGAACGACGAGCTGCGCTCGCTGTACGACCAGCACGTCGTGCTCGAGAAGGAGCTGGCGGAATTCAACGGACGTCTCCACCTCTCCGCGGAAGAGGAGCTCGAAAAGAAGGAGCTCCAGAAACGAAAACTGGCTGGCAAGGACAGGATCATGGCGATCCTGGCCGAGCACCGGTCCTGACCGAGCGAGGGCTTCCACGCCACTGCTCGCCCGAGGCATCCCACGATGAGGCACACCATATCCGTCCTGGTCGAGAACGAATTCGGCGTCTTGTCGCGCGTTACACAACTGTTCAGCGCGCGCGGCTACAACATCGAAAGCCTCACCGTAGCGGAGACCCTCGACTCGTCGATCTCGCGCATCACCCTGGTGACGCGCGGCGACGATCGCGTCGTCGAACAGATCGAGAAGCAACTGAACAAGCTGATCCCAGTCATTCGTGTGGTCGACTTCGGTGGCAGCCCACACGTTGAACGGGAGATGGTCCTGATCAAGGTGCGTGCGGATGCCCAGACGCGCCCGGAGGTGATGAACATCGTCAACATCTTCCGCGGCAAGGTCATCGACGCCGGCAAAGAGACGTTCATCATCGAAATCACGGGCGACGAAGGAAAGATTCGCGCGATCCTCGAGCTGTTCGAGCCGCTCGGTATCAAGGAGATCGTTCGCACGGGCAAAGTCGCACTGCACCGCGGGACCCGCGTGTTCGGGCCGCTGGCGCAGGAGGGAGACGGAAAGGCAGCATGAAGGTTTTCAGCGAAGCAGACGCAGACGTCAAAGCGCTCGACGGCAAGAAGGTTGCCGTGATCGGCTACGGTAGCCAGGGGCACGCACATGCCAATAATCTACGCGACAGCGGCGTCGACGTGATCGTCGGCTTGCGCCGCGGCGGCAGCTCGTGGGCGAAGGCCGAGCAGGCCGGCCTCACCGTCATGGACACCGCCGACGCGGCGAAGGCGGCGCAGGTGCTGATGGTGGTCGTTCCTGACGAGATCGCCGCCGAGCTCTACGAGTCGGACATCGCCCCCGGGCTCGAGGATGGTGACTTCCTCGCCTTCGCTCACGGGTTCAACATTCACTTCAACAAGATCGTCCCGCCGGCAGCCGTCAATGTCTTCATGGTGGCGCCCAAGGGCCCCGGCCACCTCGTCCGCAGCGAGTTCCAGAAGGGGCGCGGCGTTCCGTGCCTGCTGGCCATCCAGCAGGATCCGTCCGGTGCGACGAAAGACGTGGGCCTCGCTTACGCCAAGGCGATCGGTGGTACCCGCGCCGGCGTGCTCGAGACGACCTTTCGCGAGGAAACCGAGACGGATCTCTTCGGTGAACAGGCGGTGCTTTGCGGAGGGCTCACCGAGCTCATTCCCGCCGGCTACGAGACGCTGGTCGATGCCGGCTACGCGCCGGAGATGGCCTACTTCGAGTGCCTCCAC